>JAKEFK010000373.1 GCA_022616075.1 bacterium | reverse complement strand
TCCCGGGCCCGCAAAGGAGTACCATCATGAAACCGCACATTTGCGCGCAGCTTAAACAACCACGTTCTGTCATCAGGATTGGACCATTCCACGGCCAGAGCCGGCGTGATCCTCAAGTTTGAATCTCTTACCACGAGAGGTTCATACAGGTTGCAGTAGATGGAATTGGATATCACGGTGTTTTCGCGGATCGGATCAAGATAGGAAATGCTGCTCCGGAAGGCAACTTCCAGCGGAGCCCTTTCCGAGACACCGCAGCCGGCCAGGAAGATCATTCCCGTAGATAGGAGTAGCCAGAGTTTGAGGGGCTTCATCCGGATTAATCTTGCACTTGTCCGGAGAAAATATCAAACACCAGCTGTGTAATGTCCCAAAGCTGGTTGCGCAACTTCTCCCCTTATGAAGGGGAGATGAATGAGGGGATTGTCTTTTTCGAAGTTCTTCCAACCTCCCCTTGTTAGCTGAGTGGCACACAATAACGGTTATCACTAGAATTTGAAAGGAGGTTTTTCTATGGCAAACGTAAAAGCAATACCTGAAGGTTTTCATACGATCACCCCGCATCTTGTGATTCGCGATGCGGAAAAAGCAATTGAATTTTATGGCAAAGCTTTTGGAGCGGAGACAAAAAGCGTACACAAAACTCCGGATGGAAAGATCATGCATGCGTCGTTGAAGATTGGCAATTCCATTTTGTTTCTGGCTGATGAATTTCCATCCTGGCACGTTCTCTCTCCCCTGTCACTGAACGGAAGTCCGGTTGTGCTCCATATATATACAGATGATGTGGACGGCGTATTTCAACGCGCTGTCAATGCCGGAGCCACTGTATCCATGCCCGTTGCGGACCAATTCTGGGGTGACCGCTACGGCAAGCTGAAAGATCCATTCGGCCACGAATGGTCCATCGGCACCCATAAAGAAGATCTGTCAGAAGAGGAAGTAATCGAGCGCGGTAAGAGAGCATTCGAGCAGATGGGCCAAAAGTAGAGCCTGCGGTCTCTTCCAGGATTACTTATTTCGTGATGCTCTTGCTCAAAACACTTCCAGCTTTGTTGAAGGAGTATCCTGATTTAGCAACATCGATGATCGTTAAAGTGTATGTTCCTCGACCACTGGTTGTGCTGAATTTTGCCAATCCTTTTGAATCGGTCGTTGCGGATTGATTCAGCAGCTGCCCGCCGGGGTGCTTCCATGTTGCTTTTACCACTGCGCCGGCAACGGTCGCATTGTTCTGATCCAGAATGGTCGCAGTTCCGTTGACTGTAACAACGCCGTTCCGTTCACGCGCGGAAAGAGTAATTTTGGTTACTTGCAGAATGTTGCCAGGCGGAGGCGGCGGTGGCGGTGGATTGCTACCACCCGTACTAATAGCGTAGATGAAGCAGCGATCCGTAGTAAGTCCGCCCGTGGCTATCGCTGTAACAAGGTAAGCAGCTCCTCCATCAGCAGAGAACTTCGCGCGCATATTCACAAAATGATTGAAGCCGTACTGAGCAGTCCATGGGTTATAGATTTGCGGTTCTTCTATTGGCAATGTAATTTTCCACAGCACCTTCTGTGAAGTCGTACTCATTCCCTGGATAATTCCCGGGTAATTGAGAGTATTGCTGCCGGGTAAGAGTAGGAGAGTGTTTCCCGGATCCACATCAGGAGTTCCCGTGTAGTCCGTCAACGGCGCGTGCCACTTCTCAGAGCCGTTTGGATTCAACGCATAAACATTCAAGGAGCCGCTGGTTACGTAGTGAGTTCCGTCTGAAGCGACGTCAGGAAAACTCAGACCATAGCCGGTGGAGAATTGCCATAGCAGTTGCCCCGACGGACTGAAAGCGCCGCCGTTTACGTGGATCGACTTGTCCAGTGGGCTGACAACAGGTTGCGAAGCGGCCGCGTAGAAAACGTGAGCTCCGTCAGAACAGCGGATCGCACGCGTGTGATTGTTGGCGTAGAAGTACATCTGGCATGTCCCACCATTCATTCCAAACACAATTTCACTATAGTCAACAATGGGGCGATTATATTGCTCCGGCGTGGTCCAACGCAGAGTGCCCTGTGGTGTTAGGGAAAAAACACCCATACCACTTGAAGCAACACCGTAAACATTTCCGTCAGGACCAACCCCGATGCCAAGCAGAATAAAGGCGCGCGGGTTTTGAACGAAAGTCCATTTCAATTTGCCGTCCGGTTGAAATGCTTTTACGTCATTTTCCGATCCGGTATAAATTGTACCGTCTGGTCCTACCGCAAGTCCTTTGTCTCCCGCATTCCGGGCAATCCATTTCAATGCGCCATTGGGTGCAAGAGCGTAAAGACGACCATAGACATCTATCACATATATGGTGCCGTCAGACGCGCGAGCTGGCCGAACCATTGAATAGAGTGCGTCCATTCGGAAACGCCACAACACTCGTCCATCCGCGATCCGGTCTGTGACGGTCAAAGGCAATCCGTTGCTGATTCCACCTGCAGTCTGAACCTGTACAACTGGTGAACCGGGAAGAACACCTTCTGGTACATACGCTACGATGCGATTCGAGTTCCATGTGGAGTGTGCAGCGGGCAAACCACCAATCAAGACCTGACCGTTGTCGCTGAAATTCGTACCAAGAATTTCAATAAATCCGCTTCTGGTCGCAGTTGTAGGCTTAATCTCTGTGATGAGGCCGGGACCGGTTACCGTTCCGTACAGCCAGAAAGTTAATCCTTGATTCAGTGGTGACCATGAACCGGAGTTGCTTCTTGTGTACATCGGCGCAAATCGCTTTGTTGCGCTGTTCCAGTTCCACCAATCAGCCACAATTTGAACTGAGAGAAAATGCTTGCCTGACGCTTGAAAGGGAACGGCAAGTTTTATGTCGAACCATCCCGCGCCATCCGGATCGTACAGTAGGTTCGGATCATCGAAACGAAGATAGTAAGAGGCCCGCAATGTGCCAGGAGTATTGGCGGCGGTGTATTGATAAAAACGCACCCAAACTCCCTGAAAATGCTGATAGGGAAAGTTGAACATGTATCCGGTGACATAGACGCGGTCGATGGAACCGATCACATTGAAATCATCCGCCGCCTCATTATTTCCGTTTGCGGAAACGAAGGCGTAATAGGAGCTCATCCAATCGTCAGATTGCGAGTCAAGTAGAGCGCCTGCCGCGTTTCCGTTAAGGAGAGTTCCGATGAATGCAAATACACAAATGATCAGCCATGCTTTCGTTTTCATGACTCTGTACCTCCGTCAACTCGACTTATTCGAATCGAACTGGGTTCGTGCAAGTCGTGTACCAGAGGGCTCTCTCTAAAGCGGGTTGAACCCGCAGTCATTTTGTCAAGAAGCCAGAATTTTTGTCAGGTGTGTCAGACCCATCCCACTTTGATGCGTGTGTCTGCAATCATGCAACCTTGACCGGGAGGCAGGGCGAAGACCGGATTCAAATCCAGTTCTGTAATTTCGGGGACGTCATCAACAAGCCGTGAAATTCGCAATAACAGATTCTCAATGGCTTCGAGATCCGCGGCAGGATGTCCGCGATATCCTTGAAGCAGCTTGAACCCTCGAATCTGACGAACCATTCGAGCCGCATCTTTGTCGGTTAATGGATTGACACGAAAACATACATCACCCAGAACTTCCACGTGAATACCGCCCAGTCCAAACGCAATGAGCGGACCAAAGGAGGGATCCTCTGTTGCGCCCACCATCAGTTCAATGCCGTCTGAAATCATTGGTTGAACAATCACTCCTTCCACTGCCTGCACTTTGCCGGAAACTTCGAGACGTTTGCGAATTTCGTTAAACGCTTCTCTAACTTCTTCGGCATTTTTCAGATTCAAACGAACACCACCGATTTCCGTTTTGTGAATAAGCTCATGCGATGCAAGTTTTAACGCAACCGGATAACCAACTTTCGCTGCAGCTTCAGCAGCTTGTTCGGCGGTTTTGGCAACATCTCCTTGCGGTAAAGGCAAGAACATTGTTTTCAAAACGTCTCTGCACTCCTGCGCCGTCAACCAACCAGGGCCCCTTTCTTTAAGCGCCGTCTCGCAAATCTTCCGCGCAGTTTTGGGATCAATGTCTTCAAAATCTGGAATGATTCCCGGAGGCTCTTTTCTCCATTCTGCGTATCCAGCCGCTTTCCCGAGCACCATCGCCGGAGCTTCCGGAAATCGATAAGCGGGAATCTTTTCGTTTTCCACCTGGAGCGTCCCACTTCCTTCTTTATCCGACATCAGGCAGGCAAGGACAGGTTTATTCGCGCCATTCTTTTTTCTGGTTGCTGCGATGCCTTCCGCAATCGCTGACCTCACCGGTCCGAGTTCAGTATTCATTACTGGAATGTAGATCACAATCAACGCATCGACTTCGTCCGCATTCAAGACGCATTCAATCGTCTTGCGGTAGTGCTCCGGTGGCGCAGAAGCAATCATGTCTACAGGATTGCTAACGCTTGCAGCTGCCGGCAAGAATTTTCTTAAGCTTACTTGAGTTCGTTTGGATAGTTCCGGAACCGTCAGTCCGTTTGCTTCACAGGAGTCTGTGCAAAGAATTCCGGGGCCGCCGGCGTTTGTAATAACGCCAACACGTCTTCCTTTCGGAAGCGGCTGATTCCCAAGCATTGCAGCCAGATCAAACATTTCTTCCAGACTCTGAGCGCGAATCACTCCCGTTTGGTTGAAGAGCGCTTCCACTGCAATGTCGCTTGCGGCCATAGCCGCCGTATGCGAACCGGCAGCTCGTTTTCCTGCAAGTGTTCGACCACTTTTTACAGCAATGATTGGTTTGCTACGGCTGACCCGGCGAGCCAGTCTTGCGAAGCGCCGCGGGTTGCCGAAAGATTCCAGGTACAACAAAACGACATCTGTTTTTGGATCTTCTTCCCAGTACTGCAGCAGATCATTGCCGGAGACATCCGCCTTGTTTCCTACACTGATGAAGGTAGAAAGGCCAAGATCTCGTTGTCGCGCAAAATCAAGGATCGTGATCCCAAGCGCGCCGCTTTGCGAAGACATGGCGACGGTTCCTGCCGGCGGAAAAATCGGAGAAAAGGAGGCGTTCATTTGCACATTTGGATCTGTGTTCAAAACTCCCATACAATTGGGACCCACCATGCGCATGCCGTAACCGCGCACCTTATCCAGCAGTTGTTTTTGTAATTCACTGCCGCTTCCACCCAGTTCGGCAAAACCTGCTGTAATGACAATCAGTGCGCGTACACCATTTGCCGCGCAGTCATCCACAACGCTCATCACAGCGGGAAGTGGAACCGTGATCACAGCAAGATCCACCGGTTCCGGCAAACTTTTTACGCTTGGATAAGCGTGAATTGAGCCGATCACGCGCGCCTTCGGATTCACAGGATAAACGGGCCCTTGATACCGGTTCCTGATCAATTCTTCCAGAATCCTGTAACCGATGCTGGATGGATCGCGTGATGCGCCGACCACTGCAATCGATTTCGGCTGAAAAACCGGTAGCAGGGAAGCTGTTGTAAAGATTCGATCCACCGTTTCTGATCGCTCTACGCTTGACTCTGTGGGTTGCACTGAAAATTTGAGCAGCACATAGCTACCTTCTCGTTCTTCCTGAATGGGGAATCCGGATCTGCGAAAAACTTCCAGCATTGGATGATTGGAAGCATGCGTTGTCGCGGTAAATTGTAAAAACCCATTCCGCACTGCCAGAAGAGCAAGCCGCTCCAATAGAAGTGTGCCGATTCCTTTCCCTTGAAATAGATCGTCTACTGCAAGTCCTACTTCGGCAGTTTTGTCTTTCTGTCCCCAGTAAGTTGCGACCGCAATGATCTGCAGCTCTCCACCAACAACTCTTGTGACAACCAGAGTTGTTTGAGCGGCCGGATCGGTCGGATTACACATGGATAGGATTAGTTTCGGATCAGGTTTTGCAAGAGAGAAGAAACGGAGCCAGCGCGATTCCGGAGAAAGGCGTTCAAAGAATTTTTGTGTCGCATCCTGATCTTGTGGTTGAATGAACCGGATCGTGGCTGTTGAGCCATCACGCAAAATCAATCGTCCGTGTTCCGGAGAATCCTGATAGAGAGGCGGTAAGTAATGCGCGTGTGTTTTGTTCATTCGATTTCTTGACTACACCTTGTGTATTTAAGTTTAGCAAATCAGTTGCCAGATCAATTCCCAGTGATAGCTGGAACACATATTGCACATACAGGCTTCAGGAGAACAATATGCAACAAACCACGATCCTAACAAAACCACGCAGTTTTACTTATTCAACTGATGTTGTGAAAATCGGACAGCGCGCGGGAATTCTGAGTTCCGAGGGAAAAGAAGAATTCCGCGTAGCGAGTCCGCCGGAGTTCAAAGGCGAGGCCGGTGTATGGACGCCTGAGGACCTTTTTGTCGCCGCTGTGGATTCTTGCACCATGATGACGTTTCTGGCCCTTGCGAGTCGTAACTCTTTGACAGTGCTTGACTACACTTCACATGCAATCGGAGTTCTTGAATCAGTGGAAGGAAAGTTCCGGTTCAGTAAAGTTACATTGAAACCTCGCATCGCCGTGGAATCGATTCACGACATAGAAAGAGCAAAGGAACTTTTGAAAGAGGCGCACCAGAGTTGTTTCATAGCAAATTCCATCATTTCCGAAGTGATTGTGGAACCTCTGATCCAAGCATCGTAAAGGCCGCTCCATCTGTTGAAAAGATCTTGTGCACGGCAATTTGCGCTCAACTGTGATTCGAAAAAATGGGCCGGCCGTTTCCACGATCAGAAGCGGCACGAGTTTTGCGGAGCTAAATATGGGATGAATGAAACCATGGCCACATTAACTATTATGGTTTGCGATGAATGCGGAAAGGAAGCTCGACGGCTCATCGAGATCAATCATGGTGTGTATTGCAGCCGCGAGTGCTATCTGACATTCTGCAAACGCTTGTTTGATTTGCGTTGGATTCAAGCGCTGAGATCGTCGCAAACACCCGAGGCCATCCGCAAAAGCAAAACTCGGATTTCGAAAGTTGCTTAAGGTTACGCATCAGCAATTCCCATATGCCACAGAGTCAAAGAAACGACAGAAAGTCGGTCCCACGATTCGTAACAGAGATCTGGTGGAATCTCCTGTCCGACGATACTCTTCGACTATGTCGGCGTGTTTTGTTTGGCATGCTCTTTGCTCACTCTTGATATGGCGGTAAACACTGAATCCGTTGCGAGAAGATGAGAGAGCCGCTGAAAGGTTGACCCGTAAGCGATACTTTATCTCTTCGCAACACCCGCTCTGGCGAGAAATGGTGTTTGCCGCCATTTCTTTTCGAGCCTTAAGAAAAGGAGGTGAATTATGAAAGTCTCCCAAATTATGAAACAAGCGGTAGAAACCTGCGTCCCTGACGATAATCTTTCCATGGCTGCAAAAAAGATGTGGGATTTCGATATTGGATGGCTTCCCGTCGTTGATCTGAATAAACAGGTGATTGGAATCATTACGGATCGCGACATCTGCATGGCTGGTTACACCCAGGGCCGCGCACTTTTTGAAATTCCAGTTTCCGTTGCTATGTCAAAATCAGTCTTTTCCTGTGCGTCGAACGACACGATCGCCGCAGCGGAAGAAGAGATGCGGCTTCATCAAGTCCGCAGATTGCCGGTCATTGCTTCTGATGGTAAGGTCGAAGGAGTTCTATCGATCAACGACTTGGCCAGAGAAGTGGAACGGGAACTGACCGGAACAAAGCAGGAGATCACGACAAAAGAGCTGACCGACACACTGGCTACGATCTGCGAACCGCGGGCAAGCCAACTTCAGGCGCGGTTGCAGTAGAAAAACGAATCGACCAGATAGTGGCAGAGCAATTCCATTTGGAATTTTCGTTGTGCGCAAATATTTTCAGTCATGGTTGCATCCGCGTGGAAAGGGCCGTGGATCTCGCGAACTGGATTTTAGAAGAGGAAGGGTGGTCGGATGAAAAATTAGCGGTCAGAATTAAAAGCAATAAGACACAAATGACCCGCTTAAAAAAACCACTTCCGATTTACATTGTTTGCTTCACTACCTGGGTCGAAGCAGATGGTTCTTTGCAATTCCGCAATGATGTTTATGGAAAAGACAGTGAATTGATACGTAGCCTAGAATAGAGGCACACTGTTTGCGTTAGGAGATCAGCATGGATCAAGGCAACAAAGCGGTAATTGAAGAGTATCTCTCTTCTATTCTACACACACAACGATCCGGTAGCTACGTTAGAAATTTTGCAGCAAGTGGAAATGGCTTGTTTGAAATGGCGCTGGAAACTGAAACGTATGACTCACAGGCTCAGCCAGGTGCATGGCGACTTTCATGCCTGGAATATTCTTTTTCGAAAGGGCGTGGATTTTACGGTATTAGATCGTTCCAGAGGCGAATGGGGGGAACCGGCCGATGATGTAACTTCAATGACAATCAATTATGTTTTTCATTCCTTACAGAAGTACGGCGCTTTGTATTCCACTTTCGAAAAAATGTTTTTGAAATTCTGGGAAACTTATTTAAATGCAACGAAAGACATCGAAATTCTCAAAACGGTCCAGCCTTTTTACGCGTGGCGTTCACTGGTCTTATTAAATCCGGTCTGGTACCCGCGTCTCGCGATTCCCATTCGCGAACAGCTTTTGGGGTTCGTAAAAAATGTGCTCGCGGTTGAAACATTCGCACCCGAACGGATCAACGAACTCCTGTAACGACGACACCTTAGATCAGGTGAAGATTCTGAAATCGTGACCGTTCAAATTTTCAGATCACATCCATAATCCGCATCTCGTTATCTTCATGTTCCAGAATATGGCAATGCCAGACATAGCGTTCTCTAAAACCGTCAAAGCGAGTGATGACGGTCCAACACTTGAAAATGAACAAGGTGAAGGTGGATCGGATGCGCATCCGCCATAGTGTTGGTTTTGCTTGTGACATAATGTACAAAAGTTCATCAGTAGAAAATGGATTGCTTCCAGGCTTAGAATGTAGGAAAAATGAATCCTGGATTTGTGATCTGGCTCACCGGGCTACCCGGATCCGGAAAGACTACCATCGCAAGGCTTCTTCTGGAGAAACTAAAGGAAAGGAGAATCATAACGGCACATCTGGAATCAGACCAGCTCCGCAAGATTTTAACCCCTGAACCGGATTACTCGCGAAGCGAAAGAGATTGGTTTTATTCGGTTGTTGTATATATGGGAAAAGTCTTATCGGATCATGGTGTGAATGTACTACTGGATGCTACCGCAAATCTGCGGAAATATCGCGATGCAATGCGCACTGCTGTTCCCCGTTTTATGGAGATATATGTTCGCTGTCCGCTGGACGTTTGCGTGGCGCGTGACCCAAAAGGTATTTTTGCTGCAGCGCAAAAGGGAAAAGCGGCCACCGTACCGGGAATGCAAGAACCTTATGAAGAGCCGGAACATGCGGATCTGATCTTGGATTCTGATCGTATCTCTGCTGAACAAGCCGCCCAAAAAATCATAGAAGCAATCCACTTTATTTAACCAGGGCCACTTCTCGAATATTCGCCGATTCATCTGCATAGGATTCAGGCCGACAATCTGTCGTACGTGAAAGTGTTCTTGCAACTCTGTGTGCTTTTGGATCCTGTTTGAATACAAACGTTTATGAGCAGGATAGCGGCCGCCTCAATTTGGCGCAGGATTTGCTCATTGATAAACCGGAGGTTGAATTATGGAAAAGATGCTTGCAACAGTATTTCGCGGAGTGAATGATCTTCGCGTGGAAGAAGTTCCGCGACCGCATCCCGGTTTTGGGGAAGCGGTGATTCGGGTGAGTTTAACAACCATTTGCGGAACCGACGTTCACATCATGCGTGGTGAATATCGGGTTCAGCCTGGGCTTATTATTGGTCACGAAGTTGTAGGAATTGTAGATGAACTTGGTCCGGGCGTCACGGGATACGAAGTAGGAGATCGTGTTCTTGTAGGCGCAATCACACCGTGTGGACAATGCCGAGCTTGTTTGTCAGGTCACCTTTCGCAATGTGGTCATGGCGGCGGTTACGAAGCGCTTGGTGGTTGGCGTTTTGGAAATACGATCAATGGAGCGCAAGCGGAATACCTCCTTGTCCCTTATGCGCAGGCCAACCTTGCAAAAGTACCTGACAACGTCACAAATGAACAAGCCGTCTTACTCGCAGATATCGCGTCAACGGGCTTCAGTGGCGCAGAGTCGGCAAAAATCAAGATTGGTGACTCCGTTGTAGTTTTTGCGCAAGGTCCCATCGGACTTTGCTCAACAGTCGGCGCCAAATTAATGGGAGCTTCTTTGATCATCGCAGTGGATGGCGATGAGAATCGGTTGGCTATTTCTAAGAAAGTTGGAGCGGATGTCGTTCTTGATTATCGGCACACGGACGTTGTTCCCGATGTGAAACGACTTACCGAAGGCGGAGCAGATGTTGCGATCGAGGCACTGGGTACACAGCAGACGTTCGAAAGCTCTTTGCGATGTTTGCGTCCAGGCGGAATACTTTCAAGCCTGGGTGTTTACTCAGGGAAATTGGAATTGCCTTATCAGGCTTTCGGCGCAGGTATTGGAGACTATCGAATCGTCACGACTTTGTGTCCAGGTGGCAAAGAAAGGATGCGGCGTTTGTTAAGCATCGTTCAGGCAAAACGTTTCGATCCATCGCTTTTGTTGACCCACAATTTCCCGTTAAGCCGGATCAATGATGCGTACAAATTGTTCAGCGAAAGATTGGATGGGGTCCTGAAGGTGGCAATCCGGCCATGAAGACAGTGCTCGCCAGATGGAGCATTTTGATTTTCGGTTGCGCGGTGATCGGCTTGATCGGTTACGCAGACCTGATCACCGCGCAGAAGGTTTCTCTTTACGTTTTCTACGCCGTGCCGATCTTTTTCGGTGCGTGGCTGGCCGGTCCAACTGTGGGGATTGTTTTCTGCTGCGCTTCTGTATTCGCATGGATGATCGTGGATCTTCGCTTGACGCAATGGGAGCCCTTTATTGTCTTGTGGAATGCCGCATTGAGACTCTCCTTTTTCATAGGCATCTCCATTGTCATTTCTTTATTGAAGTCCAATCTGGAACGGGAAAAAGCGTCGGCCAGGATTGATTTTTTAACAGAGCTTCCGAACCGGCGAGTCTTCTTAGCTGCTGCGAATCAAGAGCGAGAAAGAGCCATTCGGCACAAACATCCGCTTACCATTGCCTACGTTGATCTGGATGATTTTAAAGAAATGAACGATCGCTCAGGCCACGATATTGGAGATATCCTTTTGAAAGAAGTCGGCTCAGTGCTCAAACAGAATATACGAAGCTCCGATTCGGTTGCGCGTATTGGAGGAGATGAGTTTGTAGTTTTATTACCGGAGACTAATTTCGAATCGGGACAGGTTGCGATTCACAAACTGCAGGAGAGCTGGAAGAAGCAAATGCGGGATAAACATTGGAATATTTCGCTGAGCATTGGCGCCGTGACCTATGTAGAGCATTTTCCTGAGGTCAAGGAGATGTTGACGGAGGCTGACCGTCTGATGTATGCGGCAAAAGCTTCGGGCAAAAATAGAATCCGGCACAAGATGGCCGATTTGTCAACAAACTCGACAATCTGTCACTCCGGCTTAAGGGGATGAAGGTGCACAGCCTGCCAGAGCTCTGGTACGCCATTTGCTCAATCAACAAAACGGAGGAAAGATGTCTTCCATGAGGGTCTTCAAGAAAATTCTTTGCCCGGTGGATTTTTCAGACTATTCGTCGTTGGCCTTGCGTTACGCTGTTGTGCTTGCTCACGAAAATGATGCGCCGCTGGTTATTTGTCATTCCATTCCTGACCTTTCACAGACGATCAGCTATCTGCAAGGAGATTATGTAGAGACCGTTCACGAAGCTCTGATTTTTAATGCGAAAGAAAAGCTGGACAGTTTCATTGGAAGCATGGATTCGGTCCAAGCCATAAAAATCATTGAACAGGGAAATCCCACGGACGTGATTTTACAAAACAGCCAGGAGAACGGCTTGCGATTTGATTGTGATGGGAACGCATGGCCTTTCCGGTCATGAAAAATTTTTTACCGGATCTGTGACGAACAAAGTTTTGCACAAGGCCGCGCTGCCGGTTCTTACAGTATGCCGGCCGACGCATCATTTCATCCGGGAGGATGACGTGCGCCACGTCGAAATCAAAAAGATACTCTGCGCGTTGGATTACGATTTGAACAGCCGCCAGGTCGCTAAACTCGCTCTTCAGATTGGGCGGATGTATCAGGCAGAAATAACCATTTTCCACACCGTGCCAAAAGTCCACGCAAACGAGTGGGAGGCTCAACAGCAATGGGTCAAAGACAAGCTTATGGAATTTGTGGACCCAACCGAAGAAGACTGGTGCACCGCGAAATTTCTAGTAGGATCCGGGCATCCGGCTGAAGAGATTCTGAAGATAGTGAGTAAGAATCAAATCGATCTCGTGGTGCTAGGCCATCATTCAAGAAAGGTAAAAGAAGAGTTGTTTCTAGGCAGTGTTGCAAAAAAGGTTGTCACAGACTCAATTTGCCCGGTGTTGGTTGCTAGATCGCGCCAAGACATTGTGGGTCATGAACTAACTTTAATTTGAAGGATTGTTTTACGGAGGTGATGTCATGTTCAGGAAAATACTGGTGGCTACAGACTTTTCAAAACCTTCCCGTGCTGCACTGCTCGCAGCGATCAGTCTTGCGGAGCACGGCAGCGGGAGAGTCGAAACTCTTCACGTATCCACATTGGGCGAATACCCGTTTGGCAGTTCTCCTTTCGTGGTAGCGACTTCCAGCTTGCAGGCGGATCTCCGCGGAAAACTTGAAGATTTCTTCCCACAACGCGTCTATCCGAATAGTGACCGGCATCTGATTCTGGGGGCGTCGATTTCTGACGAAATACAAAATTTCGCACGTAAAAACGGCTTCGACTTAATTGTACTGGGAAGTCACGGAAGGGGACCTGTCGGTCGATTGTTTTTGGGAAGTGTTGTCCAGAAGGTTACCCACGATTCTCAGATTCCAGTCATGGTGGTCCGAGACTTCGAACATGCGAATGAAAGATACCATGGGTTCGACAGAATTCTGATCCCAACGGATTTTTCGGATACAAGCTACAAGGCACTGACTCTCGGAGTCGAATTTGCAAACTTCTTGAAAGCTGATCTTCATTACATCCATGTGATCGATCTGCCAACTGTAACTGATTTGAACAGCGTTTATCCATTTCTAAATATGACAATTCCGCCAATCGCAGGAACGGATGTAAATCTGACACTGCAAAAAGATCTGAAGAATCATTACCTTGTTGGAAATCAAAAAGTGGCGACATTGATCGGTGATCCGGTCCGTGAAATCCTCTCCTACTCAGAAGAGCATCACATCGGCTTTATCGTAATGGGAACTCATGGCCGGAAAGGACTGGAACGCGTGTTGATGGGTAGTGTTACAGCCGGCATCGTCGCCAGGAGCAAAATTCCGGTGATCACCGTTTCCGTGTCGCAACTAGCACAGTAGGGGCGGGGCTTGTTCCCACCGCATCAGGGCGACCGCAAGCGTCGCCCTACCTTCATCTTTGATTATGGTATAAAAAGGTAGCCAGATTTTCCGATGCTCAAAAGTCTCTTCAAGTCTTCGGATTTTGTAACTATTTTGGTATCAGTAGCGATCGGCGGAGCGGTCGGGCTTGGAGCATATACTTTTCTTTATGCCAAAGGATCTTCTTATTTAACGAATAACCCTGCGGCCTGCGCAAATTGCCACATCATGAATGAGCAATACGACGGTTGGGTGAAATCAAGTCATCGATCGGTAGCCGGTTGCAATGATTGCCATACACCGCATAGCCTGATTCCGAAATATATGACGAAAGCTTCAAACGGTTTCTGGCATTCCTTTCGTTTCACAACCGGACGTTTTCACGAGCCGATTCAGATTAATGACCGGAATCGAAAGGTAACAGAAGGGGCGTGTCGCAGTTGTCACGAAGAAATCGTTCAGGCGATTGAAGGGGCAGATCAATCCATGGGAAAAATTTCTTGTATATCCTGTCACTCAACAGTGGGCCATTTGTAGGGTGAAGCGAATATGAATAAAACTGCAAGCAGGTTGCTGATCGCTGTAATTGCAGCGGCCGCAGCTGCAGGCGGCGCTGCATTGCTGGTGAATATTATGGAAAGGAAACAGGAAGCTCGAAATCCTTTCTATCGTGTAGTGGATCTGGATGATAACACGGAAGACTCAGCCCTCTGGGGCAAGAACTTTCCTTTGCAGTATGACGGTTACAAACGAACAGTCGATCAAATACGGACACGTTTTGGGGGCAGTGAAGCCATTCCTCGCACTCCTAGCCAGGCCGATCCGCGCTCTGTTGTTGCGCAATCGCGTTTAGAAGAAGACCCTCGGCTGAAAATAATTTGGGCCGGCTATGCTTTTGCAAAAGATTTTCGCGAAGAGCGCGGACATGCATACATGCTTTTGGATCAAACCTATACGGAAAGGCAGATCGTTGCAAAGCAACCGGGTACCTGTTTGCATTGCCATGCTTCCGTATACGTTCCTTACAAAAAGGCAGGAAATGGCGTTCTGTTCGCGGGCTTTGAAAAAATCAACTCTATGCCTTATTCGGAATCACGGAAGCTCGTTTCTCATCCTGTCTCTTGTATTGATTGTCATGACCCAGGTTCCATGGCCTTGCGTGTTACAAGGCCTGGGTTCATGGAAGGTATCCGTGTATGGAAAGCTTCGCAGGGAATTCCGGATTATGACGTGAATCAGATGGCGACGCGTCAGGAGATGCGCAGTTATGTTTGCGGTCAGTGCCATGTTGAGTATTACTTCAAAGGGAAAGAAAAGAGACTCGTTTACCCGTGGCATAAAGGGA
Organism: bacterium; assembly: GCA_022616075.1. Taxonomy (NCBI): domain Bacteria; species bacterium. The sequence continues at coordinate 24,936 of JAKEFK010000373.1, read as the reverse complement.
TTAAGGTTGACGAAATTTTTTCCTATTACGAAGAAGAGAAGTTTCGTGATTGGGTCCATGCCGAAACAGGCGCTGAAACGTTGAAAGCGCAGCATCCTGAATTTGAAATGTGGAACCAGGGGATTCATTCCCGTTCAGGCGTTGCCTGTGCGGATTGCCACATGCCGTATACACGAGTGGGTGCGTTGAAAATTAGCGATCATCATGTGCGGAGTCCGGTTTTGAATATCAACCGTGCGTGCCAAACATGTCATCGCTGGTCCGAAGAAGAATTAAGAACGCGTGTAGAAATCATTCAGGAGCGTGTTTTCAAACTTCGCAATCTGGCTATGGATGCGGTGATTGAATTGATTCAGGACATCAAGACAGCCAGGAGTTTGGGAAGATCAGAGGAGCAACTGAAAGCAGCTCGCGAGTTCCAGAGGCGAGCTCAGTTTTACCTTGATTTTGTTGAAGCGGAAAATTCAACGGGCTTTCATGCGCCGGAAGAAGCGGAGCGTATCCTTGCCGAATCCATCAATTTTTCGCGAAAAGGCCAGGTCTCTCTTCGGACTCTTCAATAAGGATGGAACTGCCTCCCATCAAATTGCCGCTTTTTTATCAGGGGTTCGCGAGTCTGTGTTTCGCGCTCGCCCTATCCGGCGCGATTGTTTTTGCTGAGGATCTGACCGGATTTTATTACCATCCACGGATCCTTGCTTTGACGCATCTGGTGACACTTGGTTGGATTTCCGCAAATATAATCGGAACCCTCTTTATGGTGGCTCCGATGGGACTTCAGATACATCTGTCAGCAAAAACTCATGACGGGATAATATTTTTCCTTTACGCTACCGGTGTCCTGGGAATGTCGGCCCACTTCCTGCTTGATCGACCTGCGGGAATGGCGTGGTCTGCGGGCTGCGTGTATCTGGCGCTCGTACTCACGGGAATCAAAATTTTGCGCGCTCTGTCTCAAACAAAGGCGCCTGGTTTTGTGAAATTCCACATTATTTTTGCTTTCATGAACGTATTTGCCGGTGGAGCCTGGGGGATCCTCCTTGCGCTTCACAAAATCTATGGTTTCTTACCGACTTCCTCTTCTCCCAATGTGATTGCGCATGTGCATTTGATGGCGATTGGTTGGGCAACGATGATGGTTTTTGGAGTTGGTTACAGACTCCTACCGATGTTTCTTCCAGGCGAACCAGCTAAAGGGCGACTTCCATGGTTTAGTCTTCTGACCCTTGAAGTTGGAATTGGAGGCATTTTCATTAGCGCAATATTGGAAACAAGGACCTCAACTATATTTGCGATTTTGATTGCAGCAGGGATTTCTATGTTCTTTGGATCTGCAATCCGAACGGCAAGGAATCGCAAACCTGCTCCTCCACCTTTACCGCCACGACCTGATTTCTCAATGCTGCATGCTCCGTTTGCGTTTTTTTGCCTCGTCGTTTGTGTGGTACTGGGTCTGGTGTTGTTACACCTGCCTCCTAGTGAAAAGACGCTTCGTGTCGCTCTTGCCTATGGTGGACTGGGTTTCATAGGGTTTCTCAGTCAAATCATTACAGGCTTAAAACCGAAAATCTTATCCATATTTACCTGGTATCATGCATTCTCGCGCACCGGGTCGAGCGAGGTCCCGCGTCCTGTGGATATGCCTGTTCGTGTTTTTCAAATTACAGTCTTTGCGCTTTGGGTGGCAGGACTTCCCGCCTTCATTGCTGGAATCATCGTCCCCTCAACATTTGCCATTCGAGCCGGAGCAACATTTTTACTGGCCGCGTTGGTCCTTTCCATTCTGCACGAATTCTCAATTGTGCGGTTCATCTGGAAAAAATATCCTATCAGCGCGCAGTGAACTGCAACCCGTTTGGCAAAATCGTTTAAAACCAAAAACCGACGGCAAAGTTCACCACATCGGCGCTGTTGTCTCCGGATTGAAAATACTCCGTGGTGATGTGATTGTACTCAATCGCTGTTTGAAACTGTTTTGAAAAGCGGTAGAAGATGCTGCCCATCCAGGTTGAGTTGCATAAACGCTGAACGTTGGAAGCGCTCCCTTTTTCTTCGGGGTCATCTAAGCCGTAAGCAACATGAAACGAAAGATTCTTGCTTTGCGGCGGTGTGACTGAGATCTGTACCCATCCTCCTGTTGTGTCCAGTGATTCGATGTTCGTAGTGAACAGTTCGAAACCCTGGTTGATGCCTCCTTGAAACGAATCTAGATTCGAACCAGTAAAAACTTCACCTTGCATTGTAATTGCTTTTCCTAACGGGACGATGAAGTCGCCTGCTATGGCCGATGAATTGATTTCTTTGCTGAATGCAGGAAGTCGGTGATCCTCTTTTCCATAATGCGCTGAGATCCCGAATGCCACGGTTTTGTCATTTGCTAAGGGGCGCGAATACCCCAAACGCCCCTGCCAGAAGGGCATGGCGGAGCGTTCGCCTGCGCCTCCAACATCAATCAATGTTCCACCAGCAGGAACATCCGATCCACTGACCGGACGAACAATGCCTCCCATCAGCTGAATTTTTCCGGACCCGAGGGCGTGAGTGTGATCAACGCGGAGAAGTGGATAGCGAAGCCATAGATTTCCGGAGGATGCCAGTCCGACGATTGCAAAATGAGAAAGCGTTGTTGGGTTTAGGGGAGCCAGGATGATCCAATCCTGTCCGGCTGTGAACGAAGTATTTTCCTAATCCAGTTTTACCCAGGAAAGGCGCATGCGCGGATTCGAAAAAGAAGGCGCCTGCCCCGATGCCGGAAAACCTCCAACGAAATCGCTTTCTAAAAGTCCACTCACTTTTGCAGAGCCAACATCCGGAGCGTTGATACGAAAACCGAAGCGTGTCTGGCGCGCGGTTATCGAAAATTCCGTGTCTTCAGCGCGCGGATCACTTTTCGAGACGACCCACAAGGGAACATCGGAACCGACGACTCCGCTGGAATTCCAGTAAGCGTTTGTGAGAATCACACCATAAATATCCAGCTTCCATGGTGAATCTTTGGGCGTTAGTTCTACCGCTTCAGCAGCAAAGGGTAGTAAGAAAAGAACAGCAATCAGCAGAGTTCGCACAATTACCTCCATGCTTAGACTACAGACCGCAGCGGATTGTTTCTTCCGTCAGTTGGGGCGCTTTCTGAATTGGCAGCAGCGGCACATGGCTGACGCATCGCATTAAATAACGCATGACGTTTCGAAGGTATTTCGGTTCGCATCCCGTTAGATTTGATGCCATTCCGCGAATCATTCGCGTGAGATGTTTTCCCAGGAAATGCTTCAGCGCAACGCGTGTAATTCTATGCGCTTCCTGATTGTTCGTGGAAATAGCGTATGCTTTTTTTAAAGCAAGAAAACCGGCAAAACCCGTTTGTACCGCGATATGATCGTTTGGATCTTCTGCATGCGGTTCATAATGAAAGGCATCATAAAAATTCATCAGATCGGCAATCACCAAACCTGGATCTTCCAGGCCGATATAAGCAATTTCGCGCGGTGAAATGTGGCCGGCCGGTCCCAGCAAAGCCAGATAATCTTCTTCGGAGGCGTGACTCAATGCTTCTGTTGCCGCTTTCTGCAAATCCTTGTTGAGACTTTCGCGTGCGAGAGACCGGACTTCCCCGTGCCAGTTGGCGCCCGGTCTGGATAGCAGCAACGAGGCGAGCCTCCATTCTGCTGCATGTTGAATGGTCTTCTTAACATTACTCTTCATTGTTTTACTCCTATCGCAAACGGGATCCATGCCGTACGCATTTTCCTTGACCCGACTTCCTGCTTGGATCCTTCCCAAACCGCAAAGGCTACTTGCGATCGCTGAACGGAGCGAAGCCCATCCGGCAAAGCGCGCACGATCAAGACGTTCCAGCCGTTGGAGGATCTGACTGCTGAACCGCGTGAAGTCGTTTTTGCAACCGGAGTAAGTGTGCCGGGCCCTTCCGCAATCACGGTTGAGTGCGTGGTCCTGCCATCGCATTCTGAAGCGCACGAGCCGGAGCATAACGCTGCGCCATCGCTTCTTGTTCTGCCTGGTTTGAAGCTAAAGAAGGTGCTTGAAAGGGATAGTGATCCACAGCGCTGTTCGGATAGATTGTTTTGATATCCTCTTCTCTGCCGTTGACTGTAGCTTGCCAGATCGCCGACCAGTACGTGATTTCTACGCGGCGTCCTTCTTCTCCCATTTGTGGCGCAGGGAGATCCGCGCTGCTGGTAGATGGTAATTGAACGGCACAGGCGTCTGCAAAACTTGCAGGAACGGGTAAATCATTGACTGTCGTATCCTCCCACTGCATCAAGAACGCAACTTCGCGTCCGTTCGTAATGCTTTGCACTTTTACCTGAGTTGTTGAAGGTTTCATCAATCGTGGATCCACAATGTCCTGCAGCAGCAGTTGAGCGCTGTAACGCGGGGCATCCTGCCATGCTTGATCGTCCGCTTTTACAGGAATAGATTCGAGGAATAACGCTTGTACTTCGCCGGTCGATGCGGGTGGCTCTTTCGGTCCACGGTTGAACCAGTAAAAAGCGAATCCAGCGATTGCGATCAGAAGTAAGATGAATGCAACTCTTTTCATAACTACTCCTTAGTAACAATTTGTGCGCGGAACGTTCAACTTCGAATCAAAGCCGGGCAGGATATGCGTCGGCTCCGTCACCGGCACGCGAATAATTTCCTCATTCTTTTCGTTGTAACCGTAGACTGTTTCTCCTCTGCGTTTCCATTTCGGAACGATCAACTCGGTCGATCCAAACAACGCAAGAAGACCGGCAAGATCAGGATCATTGGGAATCTTGCGATACGTTGCGATCGCTTGATCCACGCCGGGTCCAAACATCTGGTAAAGAAACTTGCGCGGCACGTGAACCGGTGGAATGTAATAGACATTCGGTTCCAGACCAAACTGCGGAAACAAAGGGAGCGCAACTTTTTTGATGTGCACAAGATAATCAATTGGATTTTCCGGTTTTGCGTCCTCCGGTTTGGAAATCCAACCGGCAAACCGAATTTTTCCGATGCAATTAACAAAACATTGCGGTTGCAATCCAAGCTCAATCTTTGGAAAGCAAGCGATGCATTTTTCGGAAGTGCCGGTCATGCAGTTGTAGAATGTTTTCTTGTAAGGACATGCCTTAACGCATTCCTGATAGCCACGGCAGCGACCCTGGTCAATCAGAACAATCCCATCTTCCGGACGTTTGTAAATCGAGCCACGCGAACAGGAACTGAGACATGCAGGATACGTGCAGTGATTGCAGATGCGCGCAAGGTAGAAGAACCAGGAGATGTGCGGCATATTAAAATACGCTCCAGCTTCAACGCTGTTTACGCAATCATCTTCACCAACATTCGGGTTCGCATAATCGATGTCCTCCGGTCTCCAGCCGAGCACCCGTTCGCCTGCTTCCGGAGATTCAAATATCGTGCGCCCTTCGTAGCGGCTGCCATTCCATTTGTTTGAACCCATCAGTTCCAGAAGCTTGACGTCCCAGCCGAGTGGATAAAAACCATATGGCTTGGTTTCCACGTTGTTCCACAGCATGTATTCCTGGCCCTTTCCGCTGGTCCAGGTTGTTTTGCATGCAAGCGTGCAGGTCTGGCACGCGATGCATTTGTTGATGTCAAAGACCGCGCCGAATTGTTTGGCCGGCCTTTTTTCGGGATACCAGTAAGACATTTCCCGTTGAAGTTGCCAGTTGTAAACGCGTGCCATTAGTTTTTTCCTCCCGTTGGTTTTTTGTCTTCGTCATTTTCTTCGGTGAAATTTCCGTTTAAGTATTCCTTCATCGCTTTGTTTTCATACTTTGGCCGGAACCCAAGTTCTGCAGGGCGCCACAAACCTTTTGCATCCAATCCACCCGGCTCCGCTTTCGTAATTTTCACGATCGATTCACGCGGCGCTCCCGTTGGACAATGGACATCCGGCAAAAATCCTTTGCCGATTTCATGTCCAAACATTCCTTTGCGCACCAGGGAATCTGTCATCCAGGTTGGCTTCAACCAGCCGCGAGTTGCGGATTGGTGCGAGCCGGAACGAAACATCGCCTGATAATTAGTCCGCGGATTTTTTGCAAGGCCATCGGCGCGCTTCTTTTGCCCTTCCACAGATCCCGGCGTTGCTCCATACATGTTGAACCACATACGGGTTACACCTCGCGGAGTTCCCGGATAGTAACGCGCCCGGCACATCAAGCGTGAGAATTCGTAATCGGCTTTTCGTTCCTTCTTTTCCCATCCACGGAAGGGACGATCCGCCGGATCAGAATCGATCCAAACATAATCGCCATCTTCAATTCCGAGCTCCCGTGCATCATCGGGATGGATATCTACGTATCCTTCTGCGACAAAGGGTTGTCGTTTGTCATGCCGGTAAACATCGCCAAATGGTCCAAAAAGCATCGCAACAATATCGGTGTCAATCGGTGTCGTGTGCGATCCATGCCGGTATTTTGGAGTGTGAAAGATGAAACGAAATCCATCTTTAGCAAGGGGATGTTTGGTGTTCCTCACTTCAGCCCACGTCTTTACAACATTTCTTCCTTGCCTGACTTCATTCGATAAATCGTTTCGGGAAACTCCGTACGCTTCCGGTCCTGCGGGCCGGATGAAATCGTGTCGCGGCGCGACAATGACATTCGGCTCATACAACGTCGAATCGATCGGTTCACGATGCACCGGCAGGTTTTCGCCCGCTTCAATGAATTCATCTTCATCACGATAAAATTCCAGACGCCCGGTGCGCGTATACCAGGGGCGCGATTCCACTACCTGTTCATACCCAACTGTCTTCGGGTAAGTGCGGCTCATCATCAACACAGGAATTCCTTCTTTCGCTTTCGCTTCCAGTTCCGTGAATTTGTAGCCACGCGTTAACGAGGAATTATCCAGAATTCTTTGCAAGTAGACTTCTGCCTGACCCTTCTCAATGAAGTGCCACATATCGGCGAAACGCTTGTCACCCGTTTTCTCGGCCAGCTTTTTCCCGACCAGCATCAAGCACTCAATATCGCCGCGTGTTTCAAAGGTTCGCTTTAACGGTGTCCGCGGAAAAACGGTGAGGAACGGATTGGTTACGGATGCGCACATGTCGGGATATTTCAGTTCTGCCCAGCAGTCGACCGCAAAAACCACATCGGCCCATTCGCAAGATGTGGACCACCACCATTCCTGAACCGCGATCAATTCAATTTTGGGAAGTACATTGACTACGGTGTTGTAATGCCACTTCACGTTTCCCAGGATCGAATTTGCGTTGGCGAACCACATCGATTTGGTGGGGGGCCGGCATGTGGGTTTTGCCAGTCAGCATTTTCTTTCCGACTTTCAGCGGATGATCTTCATGGTTGTAATAATGTGCGGACTCCGCTTTCCAGAGTTGTTTCGGTCGCGCGTTTTTTGTGGGATCGAATTCGATATCGAATGGATTTTCATTGATGTACTGCGGCACACCATTAAAAAGTGCGACACGGTAGTTACCTGCGTACGAACCCACATTGCCGCTGATTTTTCCGACATTTCCGGTTAGCGCAGCCAGTAAAAAGATGGTTCGATCTTTATTGTCATTATTGAAGAATTGATTCGGTCCCATTCCTGTGGCGAACAAGGTCGTGCCCGGCTGTTTGGCGATCTGGCGGGCGAGAGCTTCCACAGCATTCGCTGGAGCCCAGGTAAGATCCGCTGTCGTCTTAGGATCAAAGTGGCGGACGTACTCTTGAATCACATCGAAAACCGGACGGCATTTCACCTTTGCGCCGCTTTTTAACGTCAGCTCTACATTCCCATTCAACAGAGGATCGCCAATGAGAGAGAATTTACCGACTTGATCTCGCGTGATGGGTTTGGGTTGGTTGGACTTTGCGTCCCACCAAACGAAATCGCCCCAGGCATTCCTCATTTCTTCTGTAATGAACATCTCGCGTTGAACTCCCGGCGGCGGAGCTTTTTCCCCTTGCTTCAGGATAACGGTCTGATTTTTCAATTCAGCGGGAGCAGTTCCGAAAACATCTTGCACTCGCAGCATCTTGAGATTGTCGGCGCGGACCAACAGCGGAAGATCGGTCCAGCGTTTTACATAATCTGCATCGTAGATTTTGTCTCGAAGGATCACGTGAGCCAGACCAAGAGCAAGCGCCGGCGTCGTTCCGGGGCGCACAATAATCGCGTCATCCGCTTTACTGCTGGTTGAGGAATATTCGCACGCAATCACAACAACGCGAGTGCCTTTCATGCGCGCCTCAGTGAGCCAGTGCGCATCCGGCATTTTTGTTGTGATCCAATTCATTCCCCAGACAATCAGTGTTTTTGCGTGTTCCACCGCATGAAGATCAAACTCCACCGTTTGTTGTCCGGTGACCATCGGATGACCTGGCGGGAGATCGGTGTGCCAGGAGTAGTTATCGAAACCGCGTCCGCCTACCGCTTGATCGGACGGCACACCGCGCAGCTTTGCATCCAGCAATGCCATCGAATTGGCCATGCGATACAAACCAAACACGCGAGTCATGCCGAGCAACGGCATTCCACCGCGAAACTTCAGCACCTGCGTGCCGGAGCCTTTCATCGCTTCAATCATTTCCGGTTCATAGCCTTGAGCATGCAGCAAATCCGAACCCTTCTTGCCGGTATATGTGGTGGCGATGTTGACTAGAGCTGCTGCAACAATTGCAGCGGCTTGATCGTGAGAAACGCGCAGCCAATGCGTCGCGCGCGCGATTGAAATACTCAACGGGAGGCTTCCCATCTTTCCCGCGCGGAAAACCGGCATCGACCCATGCTTTGAAACCTTTCCGCACCATGCAATGCCGCAATCTTCTGTCGCCATAAAAACGCCGCGTCAGGGCTAGACCTTTCTGGCAAACACGCGGGTCCCACCGGTGCGTTGCTTTGTTGCCGTACAGATCGGTCGCTTCTCCATATTTCATGGATGGGCCGATTCTGGTCACAACACCGGAACGCACGTAAGCGTTGAGATTGCAATTGTGCGTATCATTAGGCGCGCAAAGGAAATTGAATTTGGAATCATATTTCCACAGATCGCGATAGACGCTTTCCCAATCGCGGTTTGGATACGCGGCGAGTGGATTATCGATCGCTTTCAGCCCCCATGCGTCAGTCGCGGACAGCGCGAACGCGGAAAATCCAGCTGCGCTGACCATTTCTAAAAAATGACGTCTGCTGATCTCTTTCATTTCTTTTCCTCCCAGGTGCGGATAAAGGAAACGATCGCTTCGATCTCTTTGTCGGAAAGCGCTTGCAGCACAGTAGAGCCTTCACCAAATCCGTTCATGTTTGTGTTGCGGCGCCCCACGCGAGTCGTTTCGAACAAATAAGTGTCCGTTGCAAGACGCAACAGATTCGGGTTGTTCAGCGCGGGTCCTTCTTTTCCTTCGCCGTTTTCTCCATGGCAGAGGATGCAATTCGACCTGTACAATCTCTTGCCGGTTTGAATATCTCCGTTCGCCCAACGCACAGGTCTGGAATCTCCCTGGTATTGCACACCGCCGCTCATCCGGCGCAGATGCTGTACCACTCGCGTGATCTCTTCCGCGCGCAATCCACCTTCTTGGTCACCCCAGGCCGGCATCCTCCGCCCCGGTCTTCCTCCTTTGATTGTGCCCGTGATGAATTCATCGGAAGCAAGCCGCAAGAAATCAGGATTACCCACAGAAGGAAAAGGACTCATCCCCGCGTAACGCATTCCTTCACCGGATGGTCCGTGACAGGCGGCGCAATAGGTTCCGTAAAGTGTTGGACCGTCGGTTGAAAATTCACGCTGATCAAATCGTTCTGCTTCAATTCGATCTTTCGGCCACTGGGCCTCGGGATAATTTCCGCGCCGCAGTGAAAACATGTAAAGTGTCAAAAGGTTGATTTGTTCTTCGCTCAATCCGAGCGCGGGCATCAGTGAACCGGGCACCACTTTTGACGGATTGCGAAAATGTTCTTTGAACCAGTTTGTAAGATTGTGTGGAGGAGGAACATGTTGAAACGGAGTCAGCGCCGGATCTCTTTGTCCGACAAACGTTAAGTCAGGGCCGTCATTTCCACCAACACCGGAAACCTTGTGACACCCACGACATCCAAGCGAGTGAAACATTGCTTTGCCTTCCATCAAACCGGGCGCGCCCACGCGTGACTTCAAATACTCTTCAATCGCGCTCAGATCTTTTTCGGGAATTTGACCAAACGCAGATTGCCATGGTCCAACCGTTGCAGCATTGTGAGAGGCAAGATGTTTCGGATACCAGTCTTTATCGTGGCGGCGCGCGCCGGCCCGCGAAAGATCAGGACCCTCCTGACCACCGGCGCCGCCGGGCCTCAAAGTTCCGCCACGTCCGTCCAGTTTATGGCAAGCGAGACAGTCGTTTTGCTCAAACAACACGCGTCCGTGAGTGAATCGCGTGTAATGGGGTACGTCCAGATGAGTGTGGCAGCTACCGCAACCTGCGTATGCATACTCTTTCGGGATCAGCGGTCGCGGCCAATGGGGCACATTCCCATGCGCGGCATCCGTTGTAGTCGCGCGGCCTTGCCCTGCATGACAGGTCGTGCAGCCCAGTGTGTTGGAATCGTGCACAACGTCCGCATGACGACCGTACAAAGCATTTCCTTCGATACCTGTTTCCCCGGGCGCCATTCCTACATGACAGCTCACGCACCGATCGGTCACCTTTACATCCGGCGCAACAACTTGCCGCAATTGAATGGAAAAAGCTTTCGCCTGATCCTGTGGCAAGTTGATGCGAATGTTTCGCTGAACGCGGCGCCAGTCCTGCAAGTAATTTTCGTGGAACGCTGCCCACATCAGAATGAGCAATGTTCCAATGCTGGACCAGAGTAATAAATGCTTATTCGCTTTCATTTTTAATGTCCGGGCCATTGAGAAGGGGACCAGTAAAAGTCCCAATTGGGCCCGCGGAAATACGAACCGATTACTGTCAGTACGATGAATCCTGCAAGAAAGCAGGTGAACAATCCAAGAGCTCCGGCGCGTGTGGAATCATATTTGCGAACCAGCCATAGCGAATAGAGTGCATAAAAGAGAGTGAGAAGAGTTCCCGGATTGATTGCTGTAATCAAAAGTTGTGGCGCTTTCGGCCACCATTGACGAATCCATCCGTAGTGAATTGTGAAAGCTTCGATTGCAATCACGACGCCCAATCCAAACAGCGCTGACCGCAGCACCAGCATCTTTCCACCCGGTCCACCAAACCACTCACCGGTTCCATCCGATTCACGATCCAGATACGGAATCAACGCAATTCCGAGCAGGACAATCGCAGGAATTCCCATGCCTCCCATAAAAGCGGAATGCGATACCAGCTCCTGAAGACCAAGAAAATACCAGGGAGCCTTTGCCGGATTTTCTGGAACGCCGGGGTTCGCGAGCTCTTTTAACGGAGCATCGAAAAAGAGTGCGAGCAGAACACAAATGAAAATCGCAAGCATCAACACTGCGCCTTCCGCATACATCAAATGAGGCATCGCGGGCAGCGTGTTTTCCGGACCTTGATTGATCTGTGGAGTTTTGCCGCGGACAATCGCCCCAAGACTGTATGTTTTCTTCGGCTCTTGTGTAAATACAGGATAGAGCCCGGGTTCCGGTTTCAAACGAAGGTCGGCGTCGATCGGTCGAACGAGACCACCATCCTTCCGGATCCGCCAGAAATGAACAGCAACCAGCAGTGTTAAGGTCAGTGGGAGAATCATCACGTGGAGCAGATAGAACCGAATTAACGCTTCTTCACCAACGTCTTCGGATCCGAGCAAGATCAACTTTTGAAGCCCGCCGATATCAATATATTTTGTGATCCCGAGCGCGTCGGTAACTTCACGCGGTGATTGCGCAATATTTGCTCCGATCGTGATTGCCCAGTAAGCAAGCTGATCCCAGGGCAGCAAATATCCTGTAAAGGAAAGACCGAGCGTTACTGCGAGCAAAAGCATTCCGATGACCCAGTTGAATTCGCGAAAGCGCCGGTAGGCAGCTGTATAAAAAACCCGGACCATGTGCAGAATGACTACCACAACCATCACGTTTGCGGCCCATCGATGAATGTTGCGAATGAATCTTCCGGTTGGAACAACGAAATGGATGTCTTTGATCGAGTCATATGCGACATCCGGATACGGCTTGTAATAAAACATCAGCAGCACACCTGTAATCAGTGTGAGTAGAAAGGAAGAGAGGGCGGCGATTCCAAGTCTCCATGTGGTGGTCCATTTCAGAGTCCAACGGTGCACGCGTGTGGAATGAAGATGAAGAAAAACGTTGCCGAAAATGAATGTGGAACGGGTGCGATCGGATTCCGGTTTTCCTGAACGGAACATGGTGTGATAAAAGCGTGATGGAGTTTCCCGTAAGTTGATCAGAAATCTGCGTACCGCAGAGGTTTCCGAATTCTTTGCCGCCACTTCGTTCATGCCATTGCCTCACTTGCTTCGATGATTTCCCCTTCATCAACGATGAATTCGTGATCGCACATCCGGTTGACTGCTAGACGCGGCAATGCTTTAGGCGCGGGTCCACGCAATACTGAGCCATCCTGAGAGAATCTGGATCCATGACAAGGACAATCAAAGCCGCTCGCTGAAGATTTCACGATGCATCCCAGATGCGTGCAGACGATCGAAACTGCGTACACTCCTGTTTCCGCCTTGAACAGCCCTACGGAACGTCCAGGAGGAATAAAAGGTTGATGGAGCGCAAGCGATTCAGGAAGCACCACTCGAAACTTTTTTGAAGGAGAGGGTAACACCGCGGCTTTCGGTAATCGCAACATACCAACGGTGGCAAACAGAAGTGTAGATGCCGCGGACCACAGTGCAGCAAGTCCAAGGAAATCTCTGCGCGGTATCGGTTCAGGATCCAGCCGTGAACGTTTTACTTGTTCGATAGTTTTTGGTTGCGTGGTCATTCCGTTGTCCATTCGGTTTGAAAAACGACACGTTCCATTTCGATTGCATCTACAGGACAGCGCATAACGCAGAGTGCGCAGCGAATGCAGCGATCTTCATCTTTGAGGATTGCGGACGAATCTGTTTCCAGGAGTTCTCCCCCCTTATAAAGGGGGGAGCTAGAGGGGGGTTGTCCTGTTTGGCTCGGCCCGCCCGCTGAGACTTGAATTTGTAAAAGCGGCACAATCTTCAAACACAGGGTCGGGCAAACATCGACACATCCACCGCACAGCACGCATCGATTTCCGTCAAACACCGGCGTTACGCCGCAGTCCAAGCAGCGCGAAGCTTCTTTCATCGCTCGCTCGCGGTTGAAACCTTGCTCCACTTGCGCGCTGGGATCCTTCAAGCGATCGGCCGAGTCGAGTGTTGGAACCTCCTGTCTTCTAATTTGTTCGTAGCCTCGTTCCCTTATGTACGGGCGAATTGTGAGGAATGAGGTTGTTCGCGCGGCTTCCAGTTTCCGGCCAGTGAGGAATTCGTAAACCGACCTGGCTGCTTTTTTTCCTGAAGCGATCGCATCGATCATCAGCCTGGTTCCATGCGCAAGGTCGCCGGCGACGAAAACGCCCCTCGCGGTTGTGGCTAATGTCTGCTGATCCACCTGCGGCCAACCCGGGCGGAATTGCTTCACATCCGTTCCGCCATCTTCCAGGAAAGAAAGATCCGGAGTCTGACCGGCGGCGATCAGCACCGTGTCACAAGAAAGAGTCTCACGCTTGTTTTCATCAAAGACAGGTGAGAACTTTCGCTGCTCATCATATACGCGCAAGCATTTCTTAAACTCAATGCCGGTCAGCTTGCCGGAGGCATCGCGTATGATCTGAACCGGACCGTAACCGCCCACGCGTTCCACGCCTTCTTCGTCTCCTTCGCGAATTTCAACCGTATCCGCCGGCATCTCTTCTAGAGTCTCCAGTGAGACCAGGCGGACCCGGCGCGTTCCAGGTAACCGGGCAGCGGTACGAGCTGTGTCGTAGGCCGCTTGCCGCACAACTGTGCGTGCTACATCGTACGCAACGTTCCCTCCGCCGATTACGACCACGTCGCCGCCGAGAGACAGAGACTCTCCTGCAAAAACGGAGCGCAAAAAATCTACTCCGCCATAAACATGAGGGCCGGATTCTCCCGGAATCGCGAGTGAACGGGAGCGTTTTGCGCCGACTGCAATGATCACAGCCGCATAATCCTTTCTCAACTCGCTGAATTTCACATGGATTCCAACTCTCATCCCACAACGAATCTCGACCCCGAGAGCCTGAATTACCTTAACTTCTTGAAGAATGAGATCCCGTGGAAGCCGGTATTCCGGCACGCCGTACATCAACATCCCCGCAGGATTTGCTTCCACTTCGAACACAACCGGTCGAAAACCCATTAGAACCAGATCGTGTGCTGCAGACAGACCAGCCGGACCTGAGCCGATGATAGCAATCGGTTCGGCATTCGCACGAACAAAACTGCCGTCCACGGATCCCCGCAGAATTGTAGCCAGCTCTTCTGCATCCGCAGCAATTTTTGGAATGTAATTGCTTACCTGTTCCCATGCTCTCGTAGCGCCGTTTGCTTCCACGCCGGCGGCTTCACACGCGAATCGTTTGAGCGCGCGAATCGCAATCGGTCGGTCCCATCCTTCAAAGAGGCCATCCGCATCGGTGCGCGGAATCTTTCCGCGTCTGCAGGCCACTTCGCAAGGAGCGCCGCAAATGCGACCGCAAATCGAAGCAAACGGGTTCGGACCTCGTGCGATCAGGTATGCTTCTTCAAAGCGTCCTTTTGCAATCGCGCGCACGTAACCGCGCGCATCGGTGTGAACCGGACATGCGGCCTGACACGAAATCAGTAGACGATGGTAATTCTCATCCGGTACTATCGCGGTCAGCATGCTTGAATCGTTACCAGGGGTCTTCATTGCATTCTCGCGTTTACCAGATCGGCTATGGAGATTGTGTGAAGAAACTGAAGCTGTTCGTCGCGCAACTTTTTCCAGGTGTCGTGTAGCGGACAGTTGTGAACATCGGAACATTCGTTGTCTCGAAAAATGCATTCGTTTAGCGAAAGCGCCACGTCATCGATCGCATCCGCAATCATGTATAGCGTGATCGTTTCAGCGGGCATTATCAGAGCAAATCCTCCCTTCACTCCTTTGATGGAATGAACAATGCGTTTTCGGGCCAATCTCTGCATGAGCTTTGCCAGGAAGTGCCGCGGGATTTGTTCAGCCACCGCGATCATTTCAAGATGGCAGTAGGTGAAAGAGGATCTTGCGGCGAGGAACGTGATTGCCCGGATTGCATACTGGGTTGACTTGGAGTAAATCATACCGGCCCACTTCGATCGAGATAAAAGGACCCGCAAGTCCTGTACCAGGTCTTGTCCTCGCACAGTGGTTTTCAATGAGCGGACAAGTTGTCGGAGTTTTGCCAGTCTGACAGCTTCACGGAATTCTTCAGGAGGGACTATTGACCGGCACGGCGTTTGCACTGACGGAGAAAAATGAAGAGTAGGAGAAGTGAATTTTCATGAAAACGATAAAACAATATTTTGAAGAGGATCACGATCGCCTGGACAATCTTTTCAAGAATTTTCAGAAATTGAAAAGTGTTGATTACCCGAAGGCAAAAGAATTTTTTGTTCAATTCAAAACCGGACTTCAACGGCACATTCTGTGGGAAGAAGAAATATTGTTTCCTTTATTTGAAAAAAAGAGTGGGATGTTTCACGGTGGTCCGACTGAAGTGATGCGAATGGAACATCGCCAAATTGGCTTACATCTGGAAGCAATTCATGAGAAGGTGAAGCTGATGAATTCCGCGAGCGATATTGATGAGCAGAGGTTGCTGGATGTGCTATCGGTGCACAACATGAAGGAAGAGAATATTCTATATCCTGCTATCGATCACGCTGTGACGCCGGAAGAAACGGAACTCGTGTTTGTTCAAATGCGGGATGTCCCTGAAGAACGATACGCACAATGCTGCAGTCATTGAATTTTCAAAACTCTGCCTGACTACCGCCGGATTATTCGTAGTGAAGCGCGACGTGAACCAATAGCTGTGTCCGGAAAAAATGGCAAACAGAAAGACAAGATGTCCGAATGACGTTTGAGTACATGCGAGCCTGCGAGACTGTTTAAAAACGCCCGCGGCCCGGACGTCTCATCCGCAAACGCCATGTTGCCGCGACGATGTATTTGCGGGCGAGGCGCCCGCCACCACACCAAACCGCATACATTCTTGCGTTTTTAGACGTCTCCTGCGCTCCAAACGCTCTGGCAGAAATATTGCAAATTAGGGGCCGGGAAGGGGGTGTATTCAAATGGCTCTACAAGCTCTGATCGAGACCTGGAAAGATGCGATCTATGATCCAGCTTTTGAAATGGTTGAACAATGGAAAGAGAAAACAGGTCGGAAGGCAGTTGGCTATTTTCCCGTTTATTCCCCGGTAGAAATCCTGCATGCTGCCGGCTTGCTTCCTGTGGCCATTTTCGGCGCGGGCAATCGTCTGGAGATCACGAACGCCGATTCCCGGTTCGGCTCGTTTATCTGCTCCATCGCAAAGAGCACCATGGAGCTTGGATTGCAACACCGGCTAGATCTTTTCAGCGGAATGCTTTTCCATTCGATCTGCGACACCGCCCGAAATCTGGCTTTTCTTTTCAAACGAAACTTTCATCCACAGCTCTTCGTGGAGTACATTCATCTTCCTCAGAATAATTCGACCGATGCAGCGGTTGATTACCTCACCAGTGAATACAAAAGAGTTGCAAAGAACATGGCTGATCTTGCGGGTCGAGAATTCAGGACGGAGAATCTCGAAAAAAGCATTCTGCTTTACAACAACAACCGCCGCTGCATGAGACGTCTTTACTACGCGCTCCGTAGTGATGCTCCTCATTTACTTTCCACATCGGATTTCTATCTGTTGGGCCGCGCTGGATGCATATTGCCGCCAGAGGAACACTCACTGATAGTGAGCAATGTCATCGAGGAATTAAGTAAGAATCAAAGCAAAACCAGGGATAGAATTCGCGTTGTCCTGGAGGGTTCGTTTTGCGAGCAACCGCCTTTGGAGCTGCTTGCTGTCCTAGAAGATGCCGGATGTTACGTCGTCAATGACGATCTTCTTTTGGGCTTGAGATGGTTTGAACAGGATCTCGAGTTCAACCATGATCCTTTCCGGTCGCTGGCAAGAAGTTATTTGCATGACAGCTGTTATTCATCCGTCCGTCACGATTGTCTAACGTCGCGTTCCGACATGCTCTTAGAAAAAGTTCGGAAGTCCAGAGCAGATGCGGTGATTTTTTGCATAGCAAAGTTCTGTGAACCGGCGTATTTCGATTATGTGCTCTTTAAGAACAAACTGGATGAAAATAATATTCCGCATTTGCTTGTAGAGTTCGAAGAAAAGATGAGGACGTTTGAAAAAGCTCGGACGGAAGTTGAAACGTTTGTTGAATCGATCCTTTTTGATTAGCAATGGAGCAACCACAAATGCAGCAACAAAACGAGAGACAAACCTATCAGGGACTGATGCACAGGGTGCAAAAAAAGTTAATGGTCCGATGGTACAACGAACTGGATGCAGCAACAGAAACGGGGCACCCGGCAGTCTACCTCATGGTTTCCGGGAATTGCGTTGAATTGCTTCGAGCCTTTGATGTCCTTCCCGTTTATCCGGAAATTAATGCGCTACAACTTGCCATCCGGAATAAGTCCTTACCTGCTCTCTTAAAATCGGAAGAGCTGGGCTATGCCACCGACAATTGTGGATACGTCAAAGCGGACATCGGCGCAAATTCTCTGGGGGATAAAGCGACACTCGGGACGCGGCTTCCAAAGCCGGCACTGATTCTTTGTAACTATGTTGGCTGCAACACCTATGTGAAGTGGTTCGAACATCTTGCGGCACTGACCGGAGCGCCACTTTACGTTCTTGATATCCCTTTCATGCGTCAGGAGACGGCATCGCCTGAAGACGTGCAATACGTCGTTCGCCAGCTGGAAGAGATCATTAAACTGCTGGAGAAAATCACAGGAAAAAAACTGGATATTGAAAATCTTAAGGAGCATCTGAAACGCGCCAGAACCGCCGAAGATTTGTGGTGTGAGGTGAGAAATTTTTCAAAACACCGGCCGGCTCCTTATGACGCTTATTTTGATAACACAACCATGATGGGACCGCTCTATGTTTATCGTGGAATGCAGGAGTGCATCGATTTTTTTGAAGTGGCCAAAAAGGAATTTCAAGAACGGGCACGGCAGGGTCTTGGCGCGGTTTCACCCGAGAAATTTCGAATTGTTGTGGAAGGACCGCCGCCTTATCCGTATTTTCGAAAATTCCGGGACATGCTTGCCCATTGGGGCGCCTGCGCGGTGGCATCCACCTATTCAACGGTCGGTGGAATCTGGGAATTCGGGTTCCGGCACGATTCAAACAATCCACTTTACAGCATTGCCGAGCATATGATTTCGCAAAATCTCGCAAACCGGAGTTTCCTGCAGAGGTATGAACAGATCGATCGTTATATCGAAGAATATTCTGCGGACGCTCTGCTGATTCATTCGGTGAAGAGCTGCCGGTTATTTTCAGCGGGACAAGGGGACATGCGCGAGTATTTTTTCCGCCAGCGGGAAGTTCCAACACTGTTTGTGGAATCGGATCTGGAGGACCCGCGTTATTTCTCAGCGGCGCAAATGCAGAACCGGATCGATGCATTTTTCGAATCTCTGGAGCATCAAAAACTGTATAAAAGCCATCCAACGCTTTCTTCAGGAGGACCACGATGATGCTCTATGCCGGCGGTGTCGATGTTGGATCTACGCAAACAAAAGCGATTATCCTGGACCAGGCCCGCAATCTGGCTTCTTCGGTTCTCATTTCAACCGGCGCCTACGTCACCGTCGCCGCTCAAAATGCATTTGAACAGGCCTTGCAAAATTCCGGACTCAAACGAAATGAAATCTCTTACATCATCGGTACCGGTTATGGCCGGTACAAAGTAACTTTTGGGGATTCACAGATCACTGAAATCAGTTGTCATGCACGCGGCGCCCATTTTTTGTTCCCTTCCACCAGAACAGTCATTGATATGGGCGGGCAAGATACGAAGGCCATTAAGATCGGGCCGGATGGGAACGTTCTCGATTTTGCAATGAACGATAAATGCGCAGCGGGAACGGGTCGATTTTTGGCTGCCGCCGCAGAAGTGATGGGACTTCCGCTGGATGTGATCGGAGATATCTCGCTGCGCGCAAAAACTTCAGTCCGGCTTAGCTCTGTATGTGCCGTCTTCGTTGAGTCCGATATCATGTCCTACCTTGCCCAAAATAAATCGATAGAAGACATACTCGGCGGAGTGCACAGCGCAATCGCAGCCAGGACGATGTCTTTGGTCCGGAGAGTAGGGGTTGAAAAAGACATAGCATTTACCGGCGGCGTTTCCAGGAACTGCGGAATGATTCATGCAATGCAGATGAAATTAGGACTTCCATTGAAAGTCAGCGAACAATCTCATTTTGCAGGCGCTATTGGAGCCGCTCTTTTTGCGATGGAACGAGCCGAAAGATTGAGCTTTGAAGGACAACCGGCATCGCTAGATTAAGGAGAATTCATGGAAAAAGTAATCGCAGGCATCGACATAGGTTCCGGGCAAACGAAAGCTGTGCTGTTGAACAACAACAGACACCTGAAAGCGCGATTCTGCACGAAAACCACAGCAAATTTTGCATCCGTTGCAAAACTTGCTCTCGATTCCGCGCTCGCTCAAGCCCAACTATCTTTACATGCAGTTGAATATGTAGCAACCACCGGTCTCGGCCGGTATAGCGTGTCGTTTCGGGATATTCAGATTACAGAAATTACTTGTGCGGCGCGAGGAGCATACGAACTTTTTCCGGCTGCCTCGTGTGTTCTGGACATGGGTAGCCAGAGTACTCGTGCAATCAGTTTGAAGAACGGTGGAAAGGTCAAACAATTCCGCTCGAATGACAGGTGTGCTGCAGGCTCAGGCGGTTTTTTGGAAAAAGCAGCCAAGTATTTGCAAATATCGCTGGTAGACATAGGCAGACTTTCACTGCATGCGACTCAACCGCAAGCGATCAGCTCCGTGTGTGCGGTTCTGGGCGAATCGGAAATCATCAATCACGTGAGCAATGGAGCCAGCATCGAAGACATTCTCCGCGGGATTCATGATTCGTTGGCTGACCGCGCTGTGAGTTTGCTTAAACGAGTCGGTCTGGAAGGACGAGTCGTTGTAGCCGGAGGTGTTGCGCGTCAGGCAGGAATGATCCGGGCTCTGGAAGAAAAGCTGGAAACCAGTGTCTACGCATGCCCGCGTAGTGAGTATTTGTGCGCGTTTGGAGCAGCTTTGCTCGGATTACATCGTCTGAATAAGCGCCGAAATGGAACATACGCAGCGTGAGGGATTACTAAGACAGGAGGAATCCAATGTCTAGAAAAGCAATTGATTGCATGTATTACGTGGCTACCCGTGAATTTATGGAACAGTGGGATCGCGCAAAAGAAGGAGAGCTGGTTTGCCGAATGGAAAAAGCGATTGGTGGTCTTCCGCGCTTCGAATCCATCGATCAAATGATTGCTCGAATGGATGAAGCCAGCGTAGAGAAGGTGTTCATCACGCAGTGCAAGATGTGGTCTCACTGGAACAAGTGGATGTATATGGATACGAAATTGGAAGATGTCCTGCAATACACTGAAAAATATCCAGGCCGTTTTGTGGGACTTGCCGGCTACAATCCATTTCGGATTAAAGAAAGTCTTCGGGAGATCGAAGTTGCAGTGCGACAACACAACTTCAAAGGAGTTTATGTCCATATTTACGGTTTTGATATTCCTCTGAATGATCGAAAAATGTATCCACTTTACGCAAAATGTGTTGAGCTCGGTGTGCCGGTTTCAGCTCAGGTGGGACATGTGCTGGAGGCAATGCCGAGTGAAGGGGGCCGGCCGATCTATCTGGATTCGATCGCCTGCGATTTTCCTGAGCTGAAAATTCTTGGCGCACATACAGGATGGCCCTGGGTAGATGAGCTCATTTCCGTTTGTTACAAATGGGAGAATGTATGGTTCGGCATAGATGCGTGGATGCCGAAATATCTTTCTCCTGCAATCATCCAATTCATGAGTAGTCGCATGGGAAAGGACCGCACTGTGTGGGGAACAAACGGTCTGCCATGGAAACAAAGTCTCGATCAATTGGATGAGCTTGGTCTCAAGGAGGACGTGAAACAAAAAATCCTGTATGAAAATGCGGAAGAACTCTTCGCCCTCAAGCAGGAGACAGCATGACTGACAAGCAGTTTCTGTTTGTTCGACTGGTTTGCGAACCCCCTGGAATCGCTACAATGATTCTGAACCGCCCGCCGTTAAATATTTTTCATCTCCCCATGTTGCAAGAGATGGAGGAGGCATTACAACTGGTGCACTCCGACTCTTCGTACCGCGTTCTCTTGATTCGCGGAGAAGGAAAATGTTTTTCTGCCGGAATGGATGTTTCGGATCACCTTCCGGACAAAGTAGAGCTGATGCTTCGCATGATGCGACAGATGTTATATCAACTTGTCAATCTTGAAATTCCAACTGTGTCGGGTCTACACGGAAGCGCAATGGGTGGAGGCCTGGAGATTGCAGCCATGACCGATCTGACATATGCGGCATGCGGAACGAAGCTGGGGCAACCGGAAATCAAGTTGGGCGTTTTCCCACCTGTCGCAGTGGCACACTATTCACAGTTCATAGGATACAAGCAAACCGCTGAACTGGTATTTTCCGGTCGTACTTTCACCGCAGAGGAAGGTGTAAATATGGGTTTAATCAATGGAGTATTCCCGCAGGATGACTTTCAGAAACGGATCGACACAATAGTCCGAGAAATTGCGAGTTACAGTCGTCCCGTTTTAATCGCAACGAAATATGCGCTCCGAAAGGCATCCGGATCCATCTTTCTTCATGCGCTGGAGCTGGCTGAAAAGATTTATCTTGAGCAATTAATGACCACCAGCGATGCATTAGAAGGTTTAAACGCTTTTCTGGAGAAACGCACTCCGGAATGGAAACACCAATGAGGAACGTCATGGAAGCAGCAATATTTAGACAACCTTATCAACCATTGTCGATCGAAGATGTGCCTGTTCCATTAATTGCCTCTGATCAGGTTTTGATCAAGGTCATCGCGTGTGGCGTATGTCATACGGACCTTCATTACATTGATCATGGTGTAAAAACTTTCAAAGAACCTCCTTTGATTCTGGGCCATGAATGCTCGGGAATCATCGAAAAAGTCGGAACATCCGTGACAAATTGGAAAGAGGGGGACAGAGTTTTGTTGCCTGCCGTGGTCTCTTGCGGCGTTTGCAGGATGTGCCGGCTCGGGCGCGAAAATATCTGCGAACAGATGAAAATGTTTGGGAACCATGTCAACGGAGCGTTTGCTGAATACATTGCCGCCCCCGCCAAAGATATCTTCTCGCTTCCGCAGCAGCTTCCCCTTGCGGAGTCCTGCATCATTGCCGATGCGTTATCAACTCCTTATCACGCCGTTAAGAACCGGGCGCAGGTAGGTCCGGGGGATCGTGTTGTCGTTTTTGGATGCGGTGGAGTTGGAATCAATGTTGTTCAGGTCGCAGCCGCCGCAGGAGCACGAGTTGTAGCCGTTGATTTGAAACAGGAAAAACTGGAGCTTGCGAAAAAATTAGGAGCCTCGGAAACGCTTAATCCGTCCAAGTGTGAATTCAAAAAGGAATTGAAAAGAGTGTTTGAAGGAGGCGCCGATATTGCGTTTGAAGCGATCGGTAATCCAGTGACTTTGGAACAGGCAGTCGAATCGGTACGAATCGGGGGGCGCGTTTGTATCATTGGTTACAGCGACAAGCCTTTCGTCTTAAATGCGGCGCGGGTGATGTTCCGCGAGCTGGAAATATTTGGTTCGCTGGGTTGCCGTGCGGTGGATTATCCGGCAATCATTCAACTTGCAGCTGAGAATAAAATCAAAGTACTACCAGTGGTCACTCACAGTTTCCATGGAAGAAATCAACGACGCTCTGGATCTGCTTCGCAGTGGTGAAGGTCTTCGCATCATCATAAAGGTCGCGCCGTTATAAACAGGTGAAACAGAAAAATTGGCATGCGGAAGACAGGGAATCATTCTCTCTTCAAAAATTGCAATTCGAGCCGGAGCAACACTTTTACTTGCTGCGCTAGTCCTTTCTATTCTGCACGAATTCTGTCGCATAGACTTCGTATTTCTCCACCGGTAGGCTGTTCATGGTCATGAAGATCGATTCAAGATCTTCTTGCGTTGCTGCATTATCAATCGCAGGATACAGGATCTGTTCTTCTTTGATGTTGTGCTTTTCCAGAAAAACGAGTAGTTCCCGTTCTTCCTTGTCCGTATTCGGATCACCTTCCCAAAGCCTGTTGTGAATGAGTTCCAGAAACTTTCCGATTTGACGATGCTCGAGCCTCATGACGTACACCGGTTGGCTAAACGCCTCTCCAATCTTTTTTTCAAAGAATGGGAAGAGAATCTCTTCTTCCCAGGCACTATGTCTCCGTAGACCAAACTTGAATTGATCGAAATATTCGCGTGCGCGGCTGAAATCCGTTCTTTTCCTTTCTTGAAAGCTTTTGAATAATCCATCCAGCCTGTAATGATCCTCTTCGTAATACTTTGAAATGGTTAATGTTTCTTGCATTCCTTTCTCCTTTCTGAGCTTTTTTGCGTAAGGAGCAATCCTCATGCCAGTGGCTCAAGTAGATTCTTAGGCGATGCATGGTTTTGTGTTGAGAGACTTTCTGTCGGCAATGGGACATATCGTCACCCTATGTTCTCCTGACTATACTGAAATCACGTCGACTCGAATTCCTGGCACAAAGCTTGTTTACGAACTGTTCATGCAGTTAGAGAAGGGGATCATATACGGTCCCATCCGGAGCAGGAGATTTGGATGGGATCTTGGAATCAATCTGCTCCCAACAGACAGAAAACTCTGTTCTTTCGACTGCGTATATTGCCAGTACGGGTTTACCACGCCACTGCGAAACGGGCGTTTTGCTTTTCCATCAGCTGCTGATGTCATCCGGGCGTGGAATCAACAACTTCTTCAAGCAAAGAGGAGGGGAATCAGAATCACTCACACGACGATCTCTGGTAATGGAGAGCCCACGATGCATCCGCAGTTTGATCGATTGATTCCTGAACTCATTTCCTGGCGGGATAAAAACTTCCCCTTTGTAAGAATCGCGCTGCTTTCAACCGGGTATCGTGCGAAAGATTTGAAAATACGGTCTGCAATGCAAATGGTCGATGAACCTATTGTTAAGTTTGACTCGGGCGATCCGGAAAAGTGGCTAAGATTCAATCAACCTCTTGTACCCTTTTTGTTCCACGAATTCGTAAACGATTTGAAGAGATTTAAACGATTGATCCTTCAAACAATGTTTGTGAAAGGCTGGAACGATTCAGCAGATGATCTGATGCTATGGAGAAACTGTTTGAAAGAGATCCAGCCTTCTGCGGTGCAGATTTATACAATTCAGCGCGAGCCGGCTGATTCCACGCTCATTCCGGTTGACAACGAATTCTTGCTCAAAGTCGCAGATGAAACAGCACAAAGTTTGCAAATGAACATTGACTATTTTTAGCTGTGAAGAACGGGAAGGTTCATCGAAGTTCAAGGCTTAGTCTTCAACAACGGATCAACATTGAATTTGACCGGCAACTTTGTCAGTTCAGCCGCCAAATTGTCAGGATTACCCCACACTTCCTTAAGGATGGGAGTTGGCACCCCCTTTGCTAAACGGATAAACGGACCTTTAAGTCCGGTGAATCCGCATGATTTTCACAAGACGAAGGAATCCGACTGCGTTCTGGGTCTCAGCATTTGCAGCGAAGAAAAGCCCTGCGCGCTGCACCATTACTGGAAGAACCGCAAGGTGAACGAACTGGAGTTCCTGAAAAACATGACCCTTCAG
>JAKEFK010000372.1 GCA_022616075.1 bacterium | reverse complement strand
GGTCTCATGTTCCAGTAATGATGGTATTTGTCGACGGCTCTCCATGGAACGTAATTTATCAGGGCAAACAGACTAAGAACAAGAACTGCAAGATTAGCTCCGCGGACTTGATCCATGCCACGAATCGTCAACACCGCGAGCGGCACGATCATCAAGAACCAGTATCGCGCGCCAAAATCCGGACCACCACTGTAGTAGTAGAAGAAGTAGGCAACAAAACATGTGATCAACACTGCCAGCATTAAGCGATCCTGGTTTGTGAATTTTTTGCGAAAAAAGAAGGCCGCGGCAAGCAACAAAGATCCCGTGCTCCAACCGAATAGTTCAATGTTCAAGGAGAATGTATTCAATGCAGCATTCAGAACTGCATCGCGCGGAGAGTGACCTGGAAAGGGATCGAGCGGCCAACCCATTCCGCGATCCGCCCCAAATCCGTAGGCATTCGAATTTTTGCCGAAGTACTCATCCGTATAAAGATTAATCGGATAAACGAACGGATCACCAGTGTAATAAGCGTTCCACGGAAAAATTGCCGCGCCCACCAAAAGCGTTCCTGCTGCAAGAGCAAAAAGCGCAGTCCATTTTAAGCGCTGTCCTCCGATGCCGATTGCCCACAATGCTATGAGCGCTCCGACAATCAAGCCATCGACCGGCCGGATCAAACTGCTGTAACCAACCGCGAGTCCTGCGATAAATGCCCAGAGCGATTCCCCGGTTGTTCGCGATCGCAGCACAGCCCATGCCGCAAACAGAAGGCAAAAGAGCGTCATCATGTGCGTCATGAAACTCATCGCGAGAAAAATGTACCAGGGTGAAACGCACAGTAACAAGATCGTTAAGTGAGCAATCCGTGCATCATAAAGCTGTTTGAGAATTGAATACGCCAGCAACAAATTGATTGCGGCAAGTAGCGGATTGATCAGCCATGGCGCGCCGAACCAGGAGCCTAACGCGAGCACCGCAGGCCATCCAGGCGGAGGGACCGGATACCATTCGTTTCCATCCACACGCATCAGATAAACGTGGAAGCCTTCCGGAACCGGAGGGGCCGGCATTTTCATGTGTCCTTCCGCATAGAAACGCGCCTGTATCAAGTACACGACCTCATCGGTGATGTGCGGATGATTTTGATAACTCAAAAGATTTAAAACGGACGCCACCATGAGGATCCACAGCGCACCATGGTAGGGACGAAATTTCTTGTGCCAATCGGCTCGAAACGATTCCGGAATACTGCGTACGATGAAAACGATATTTCCCAGATGCACAAGCTGAGCGAATGCGGCGAATAGAATCTCACTGAAATAGATAATCGGAGAAGGGGACAGCGCAGCGCTGGAAAAAGTGAAGAGCAGCGCGATGAGTAAAAGTTGCCACCAGCCGAAGTGCTCTTTCAACCAGAGGAAAATCTCTCTGCGCAGTTTGATCAGGCGTACGCAGACAAAGGCCGACTGCAGCAAGAAAACTGCGAGAAACAAGGGTGAGGCTTTCTGCAAATCATAATGCTGATAGTGAATGCGGTTGCCCGCATCGATGAGTTGTAAAGTTGCCGCCTGACCTATCAGCTCCAGTAAACTCCAGAAAATCAATTTGTTTGAACCGCCAAGACGCCAAGACGCCAAGAAAGGGAATCTTGTTTTTGTTCTATCGTGGCGTTCTTGGCGCCTTGGCGGTTGATTGCTCATGCTCAACGCATCAGACGGCGCAGCTCATTTCGCGGGAGCGTTAGATCGCTGCTTCCGGCAAGATTCTTTTTTTCAAACGGATCGGCCCGCAGATCGTAAAGCTCTTCACGGTTGCGTCCGATGTTGTGAATGTAGTGCGTGTTTTTTCCGATCACTGATGCCACATTCCGCTCATCGTACCGAAGAGTTGCCAGAATGGAATCATTGGATCGTTCTGCGAAAGAACCGTCACGCAACTCAAGAAGCTGCAAGATCAGGAACGGAATTGAATAGATGCTGGTTGGCTGTTGCGAAATCTGTCCGGAAGTTATCTTCTTTGGAAAACGGACGATCAATGGAACGCGCGTCTGTTCCACATACAAACTTGTCCCGTGACCTTCCGGATCATGATCCTGAGGTGTCCTGGCGCCGAATGATTCGCCGTGATCGGACGTCACGACAAGAATTGTGTTGTCCAATAATTTCTTTTCGCGCAACGTGTCAATCAATGTTCCAACTTCCTGATCCAGCTCTGCAATTGCTTGATCATACTTCGCGACTGCTTGTGCCATCGGCGAAGTCAGCTTGCTGGAAAAGAATGCTTTGTTGGCATCCATGTAACAGATGTAAACAAAGAAGGGTCTTTGCGGATAAGTATTCAAGAAATCGAAGAACTGCGCGCGAATATTCGGGGCAAGGTTTCCATGCTTTGGCAAATAGTAACCAAGTCGTTTCGAAATTTTTTCCATGTTGCGTCCGATTGTCGTTCTGCGAATAACATCCACCACAAGGTAGGTCTCAAAACGGAGGAAGCCGCGTCCGAGATATTCAGGTGTGACCCAGGAAGCATTGCCGGAAAAGGCACCGGTCACGTAACCCTTTTGCGAAAAATATTCAGCGAGAACCGGAATCTCTTCCCGGATTTTCAGCTGCGGCCAATCAGCGCCATGTTGATGCGGATACACTCCGGTCAAAATCGAAGCTTGCGAAGGAAGGGACCAGGAGGTGGTGGACCAGGCATTTTCATAACGAATACCCTCATTGGCGATGCTGTTGAGGTGCGGTGTCAGCATGCTTTCTGCTTTCATTCGATCGTAGCGGACCGTGTCAAGAACAATCACGAGCACATTGGCTGCTTGCGATGGAACCGGCGGCAATGATCGAGCTAATCTGCTCTCTCCGAAAATCTTATAGCACTGGACAAAACCCCATGCTGCGCCAAGAAAAAGAGGTATCACCCAAAGCAGTTTGTGCACGGCCTCGATTCGATTTCGCATCGCACGATGTACCGTTACGGCAAGGCCAAGGGACAGGAGCAAAACGCTGATCCAGTGCAAGACCTGAGGTGTGATGAGCACAACTGTAAAACACACAAAAGAGAAAATTGCTGCGATCCACCGGCTATTTCGAAAAAGCAAAAGCGGAACAGCCAGAAGTGAAAAACAAACGATGTTCAGGAGTGGTGCAGCCCAGAGAACGTCTAGTGAAACTTTTTCAGCCGCCAGAACCGCCGGATAATTCCGGGTGACGACATGAATCACGCTTTCGAGCACACCACAAATGAAACCGCTCCAGACGGCAAGCAGGAGAACATCCAGTTTTTTCACAGCGCGAGCGGATCATTTTATAACAGAATGATTGAGTTGGTTGTCCCCTGTGCATCACCGATCACGGCAAAGTCGTAACTGCCCCGTTATAGTATTCGCCATTTGCCGAATCCTTTGACCCTGTCCCCGGCGTAGAGAATAAGCATCTTCGTTTATAGCATTCCAAAATCTGCAGTTGTTTCACACGTCGTGAAAAAGCAAATGCAGGCATGTTCTTTTCTACCAAGACGAATTCAAATTTGGCTGAAACAAAAAGCTTCGTGAAGTGTTCAAACTGTGCCTTTTCAGACATTCCTTTGTGAGGATATTCAAAACCCGCGCGAACCAGGTTCGGCGTTTTTTCGATTAAATAATGTGGTGTCATAGACAGATGCCCCGAGTAAACGCGCACGCCACCTAAACCCGGAAGAATGACGCCCGCTTGAACATCACTAAGAACAAGAGGGTGCGCTTGCGACGAGTTGTGTCGAATCGTCTTCACAGCTTTCAGCAGCTCGGTTTCATATTCCAAAGAGCTGTAGATGAAAAACAAAAGAAGAATGCTGTTTATGAAAAATAGAGAAAGGACAACTGTTCCCAAAAGGCAACAAATTCTCCGTACAGGAATGCGTGTTATCCGCAGTATTTTTTCTTTTATCAAATAGACGGCAAGACCCGCCAAAATGCACAGATAGAAATGACCTCCGCTGGAAATCTTCGTTTGTTTGATGTTGAAAACGACAAGCAGCAAAAAGAGCATCAAGGGAAATACTCCCATCCATCGAATCCTTTTATATTCAGGATGTTTGAAGCAGATCCATAAGCCGATGAAAGAAGCAGGTAAGGATAACCCGTATCCAAGAAGCCAGAACAACCGATTGGCCTGCCAGGAAAAAGTAGTTTTAGCGAACTCATCCCAAACTGGATGTTGTGATACCCACCAATGGTAGATCGTCGCAGGGACCGTAATGCTTGCAAGAACAAGAAGAATCCAGCTGCGAGTATCCGAACTGGTTTTGTTGTTTCGGAGGAGATAGAGAGCGTAGTAGACCCCATAGGCGCCAGTTAACAGAATGCTTTCATAAGGGTGAGTGAAGTTCATAAACAGAACAGCAACTGATAAAAGGAAAACCGGTAGGAAACGTTTTTCTCCGGACAACTCCCGATTGTCATATGAGGCAATTAAAAGCACTACGATTGAAAGCAGGGCAAACGAAACGCTGTGGTACGGATAAGCATAAAATGTGGAGAATAAAATTGCGTCCTGGTATCTTAGATCGGCTCCGGGAGGAGTCTTTACACCGGCAACCTGTCCAATCAAATTTATGGTTCCTGACATTCCGGAAGAAAATGCTGCAAGAATGCAGGACCATTTTGCGGCTCCTTCCGGCATTCCGAATCTCAGCGCGGCATAAAAAATGGTAATCAGAAGAATCACTGTACCTGCGATTCCGAAAAGGAACAGCGCAGTGATTGATGGAATGCTAAACCACCTTGCGATGGTTCCTACTGCCAGGAAAAAAATGTTGAAATAGTAACGTCCATGAGGTTCCACTGTATAGAGGTCAGAAAGCATAAAATGCCCCTGTTTGGCCTGAATAATCCAGGCCGCGTAGCCATAGATGTCCTCCGCGTTATAAAGCGCCCCCGAGGGAAGAGACTCGGACGCCGTAGGCAGGTCAAATAATCCAAGCTTGGCTCCTATGATCCAGCGGTAACCAATCAGTAGAAGTACGGAAGATATTGCAATGATAAACGGGAAAAAAAGCTGCCTAATGCTTTTACTGGAAGTTCTATTTCGGAAATAAAAAGTAATCGCATCGAATACCAAGATCAAGGACCCTAGCCGGATGAACTGAATTGCCTTCGCTGAATGGACATTGGATGGAATCCAAAACGGGATCAGATAAGTTGAAATAAGAAGTAACGCTGCTAGAAATACAAGGATGCAGGAAACTAACATATTGCCTGTTTGCCACAAACAACGATGGCTTACAGGTATGTTAAGGGTATTCCTGTCGAGAACATAATGGCCGCCGAACCAGGCGAAGTCTGAAAAATCAATTGGAGCGCGGACTTCCAGTCCGCAAAACGTGTTCGCTCGACTAGCATTTTGCGGGCATAGATGCCCGCGCTCCCACTCTAGGAATTCCGGGAAATCAACTATTTGCCGAAGCGGTGCGTTGTGAACACGTTGTCCATCCGCTTATCCTGCCCTGTCGTGAATTGATTCATGCAGGAATCATCGGTGTAGTCCATGAAGTTCCTGATGGGATCGGCGCCGCCTCCGTTGCAGGTATTGCGGCCGATGGGACAACCATACGCAGGACTCCGTTCTGCCGGCGTGTCGGCTACCTTATCTTTGTCGGCGCATCCACCCTGAAACGTGTGATACAAACCCATCCAGTGTCCCACTTCGTGCGTTGCCGTATCTCCCAGATTGTATGGATAGGCGCTTCCGCCAGGGAGCGAGGAATAGAGCACAACAACTCCATCACTCTTCGGCTTGCTGGCGTAATTCCAGGGGAACGTTGCCCAACCCAGCAATCCACCACCCGGATTCGCTGAGTAAATATTCAAATCGTCTGCGGTACCTTTGCGAAGAGCATTCTTCATTTGCGCTTCAGCCGTTGAACCGTAGGAAAGGTTGTACCAGCTCGAATTTGTCGTTCGATCCACACTAACGAGGGTGAACGCCCAACCGAATGGACCAAATGCATTTTTTAACACGTTGATCTGATTGTTGATCATTGTGGAGGAAACATCGCCATTGCTGATTCCGGTTCCTTTGCGAATCACATGAAAATAGACTTTAATGGTTCCGCCGGTGACATTGGAAATTACATGAGATGTCATGTAGTTTTGGATCTGTTTATCGATTGCTGCAGCCGTAATTGAGTCCGGATGAACCGTGCCGCACCGGCGGCCGGTTTCAATGAATGCTTCTTGATCGACAAATTCCACGCCCTTCCATACGAAAGGTTCAGCCGAAACAAGCTGTGGCAGCACTGTGAAGACAAAAATAGTTAGCACCAAACTCGCAGTTTTCATTTGAGAAAGACCTCTTGGGGATTTGCGTTGCATACAAAAATAGTGTCGGCAAATCCGATGCGCAAGTTGCGTGGTAAGGGGCAGGCCTCGTGCCTGCCCTTTACGGGCGACCACGAGGGTCGCCCCTACGAGATGTAGCCTAATCCCGTGAGGCGGTCCCGGATCGTCTGTTCGTCCTCGGGCGAGTAGTCTCCATCGCCGGAAAGGTTCCTACCGGAGACGATCGATTTTCCCTGCATACTGCTTGGAATGTCATGACCCGTAAGCTCCAGTAGCGTCGGGGCAAGGTCCAGAATGTGAACTCCCCGGATTTCACCACGCAGGGGATTGTTCGACGCCGCGAGAATAAAGGCGCCATGTTGCGCATGATTGCAATCATCCGGGCCGGTGTCATTTTCCTGCACATGAAGTTGTGAATATCCCACGCTGCCGATCGAACGCCATAGAAGCTCCGAAAAATGACAGATGAGATCGGGAGCAACATTGCGAACGTTCCTGTAAATTTCTTCCGGTTTGAATACGAGATTTTTCATCGGCTTTCCCTGATCGTCCCCAATTCGTTTCAGTTTTGCAGCGAGCTCATTGCGAAAGGATTCGTACTGCGATTTTTCTATCACACCGGACGGTTCGCGGTCTTTCACATTGAAAAAGATTCGCGCATAATAACCGCCTTCACTCCAAACTTTCGTTTTTTCCCAGTCAACGCTCAGCTGATTGAAGGGAGTCACTTTTTGCGGATAATCATTCAGCACAAGCAAACCTTCGCGAATCAACCATTCATTGATGCAGAATCCGCCATCCAATCTTTGAGCTCCGTGATCGGACAGCACCAGAATCAATGTGTCTTCCTGAAGTTCACTCAGAAGTTTTCCGACTTCTTCATCCAGATAGAAGTAGTAATCGCGAATCACATTTTCGTACAGATTTCCCGGCTCATGTTGTTTATGCGCCGGATCGTAATACTTCCAAAATCCGTGTTGCAGGCGATCCAATCCAATTTCTACGAATTGAAAATAATCCCATTGCTGCGTTCGCAGGAAATGACGTATGACTTCAAAATGCTTGCGGGTCATTTCGTAGATTCCCTTCAGCAGCGAATCCTTTTCGTTGGTACGGAAACCTTTCACATCCGCAGGATATTCACCGACAATGTTCTTGATCTCCTCCTGAACGGAAGATGGATGCGTGTATTGACTTTGATTTGTATCGGGAGTCAAGAAACAGCCTACACAGATTCCATTGATTTTCCGCGGTGGATAAGAGGGGGGAACGCCGATCAGAATGCTGCGCTTTCCTTCGCGAGCAAGTTGATCCCAGATCGCGAGCTCCTGAATCGATTTGGATGTGGCGAAACTCAAAGCATCATAGGAATAATCGACGCGATTTCTGAAGCCGTACACACCGAGTGATCCGGGATCCTGACTTGTTGCCATGGACATCCAAGCAGGAACCGTGATGGGCGGGATCACGCTTTCGAGCCGGCCATAACAGCCGCCTTCCATCAATCGCCGAAAATTTGTCAGGCGCTCTTCGCCAAACAAGATTTCGGGAGCCGCGCAGTCCAAACCGATCGCGAGAATCTTCATGCCAGCAATGATTCTCCTTCCATTGAAGGTGGTTTGGCAAGTCCGAGCGCTTGCAAAATAGTAGGAGCCAGATCTTTGATATCTGAGTTTGCGCTAAACGGACGGTTCATGAATAAAACACCCGGCACAAGTTCGGGATCAATAATATGATCGCCGGACCACCGTTTCGAATTGTCTTCCAAAACGCTGCCGGACATTCCTCCGAGCGCAGTTGCCCAGGAAGCGCGATACCCTTCCTGAAAATTGATTAGCAGATCCGGGGCCATTCCTAAAAAAGAACCGCTGTACGCTTCCTCTTTTTTGAGAACACGACGCACCGGTTTCGCCTGTTTCTCTGGATCCACAAATTGCAGCAACTGCGTGATCATCGCCCTCTTGAGGCTTTCAGCTTCCGTTTCCTCCACAATTCCTTTTGACTCGCGACCTTTTAAGTTCAGGTACAAACCGCTCAGTCCGACTGCATACGCTCTGGTTTTCTCCCAGTCCACATTTCGAAAAAATCCATCGGCAGCATCTTCGGGCCGTTTTCCGTTCTGAAGGGTCAGTAAGCCTTGCTGCAGCAGCCAGGTATTCACGTGAAATCCCCGTTGGAAACTGTTCATTCCGTGATCGCTGAGAACGATAAAAAGCGTGTTGTCATCGATCGATTCCATCGCTCGACCGATCACCTGATCGCAGGAAACGTAATGATCTTCAATGATTTTGCGCGCCCCTTCTTCAGGTCGCCAGAACATATGCTGCAAACGATCGGGAGTGTCAAAGAGACAAAAGAAAAATCCTTTCTGGAATCGTTGCAGCTCATACTGCATCATCCTTTCCCGTTCTCGCAAAACTGCTTCGCACTGTTTCAAATACGCATCTTCGCTCAAACGTCCGTTGTTCAAGCCTCCATGCTCTTCCACCATCCCGGTTGTATAAAAGGCGCCCACTTTCGCGGATAGATCGCTTGCATAGGAGAACGGAGAACTGATGGGAAAGAGTGGAGCATCGGGGTCAAAATTTACAGGTGATGCAAAAAGCTCAAACACCGGTTCCATTTGAACAAAGTAAAAACGGACCATTCCGCGGACAGAGGTTAATGCGCCGGTTTTGAATTTCAGTTTCAGCCAGTTGCTCCATTCTTTTTCGCGCAGCTCAATTGCAGACTGCTGCCCTTGCTGGCGGATTACGATTTTTTTGGAAGACCTATCTAATTCGATTACGATCGGACAATGAAAATCCGTTCCATCTTTCGGATTACGCGGCCCGATCACATTCGTATGGATGGAATTCGCGGTGGGAACCACACGAATCACGTGTTCATTTTCTTGTGCGGTTGTTTCCGCGCTTCTGTAAAAAGATGTGGTTCCCAGACCGCCCCGCAAATCGGGAACTCCCATCCCCGAGAGCATTCTGCCCTCCAGATTGTCCGGTGGATAAGTGCAAGGACAACGCAGGATGACTGAAGGGATTCCTTCTTTCGATAGAAAATGCCAGAAAGGAATTCCACCGCGCAGATTCACAACCTTTGGCGGAAGAAACGAACTTTTCTGTTCGTACCGGGTTAAAGATAGATCGGGCAAGTAAGTCCGGGGATCGCGCCGCACGAAATCAAAGATTCCATGTTCTGCAGGGTTGACTCCTGTCGCAAACGTAGACCATGCCACTGGTGTAAGCGCAGGATTGGTCGTTTGAATGCGGCTGTAAAAAAGTTTCGCGAGATTCGGTAGACGCTTATCAGAAATCAGCGAATCTACAATTTTTGGTTCAAAGCCATCGAGTCCAATGACAATAACTTTACTGGTCACTGGCCACCAGTCACTGGTTACTTTTTCTAAAAGACTTCCAGGTCTTGCGGACGGCGCCTAAGATTGCGCGCCACCAGATCAGGAGAATTCCTATGAGGCTGCCGATGATAGATGCGATCGGCATCAGTTGATCGGGTCCCGCGTAAAGAAGCGGAATCAGTCCAAGCATCTCATTCAGTATCATGATAGATAAGTCCTACATTATGGCTGACAACCAATCATGTTGTCCATGGGGTGTATAATTTTCCGAAGACGAGGATGATATGGCTGCAAGATTCATGTACGTTGTGCGCGTGAAGATTTCTGTGAAGGAAGAACAAGAATGGAATCGCTGGCATAACAAGGTGCATATCCCGAAAGTGCTTGCTCAGCCTGGTTTCATTCAAGTAAGAAAATTTCGTGCAGTAGGGGATGGGGTTAAAGAAGCTGAATATTTTGTGCTCTACGAATTGCAAAATCAATCGGCTTACGTGAAATATGCTCAGAGCGAAGAGGGAGCGAATTTGCGCCAGGAATACCTTGATGCTTATGGCGCGAGGACCAAGATTACCAGATGGGCCTGGCAAGAAACGCTAAAACTCGTTAAAAGTTGAAACTCAGTGTGCGAGTATGCCGCCGTAGTAGCCGGTGACGGAGATTAAGGTAAAAACGAGGATTGCCCAGAAAACTGCCAGTTTTTTCAGACGACGACTTAGAGAAATCAAAAAACCAATT
>JAKEFK010000371.1 GCA_022616075.1 bacterium | reverse complement strand
GAACAGCGAGCAGGCCGGGCCGATCCGAAGCGGATTGCCGCTCTTTTACCGTCAAAGAGTGCTTATCTGGATTACGGACGAATCCAGTTCTATGACTTCCGCAACCAAAGACCCATCAGCACGCATTATGTAGTGTTCGTATTACAAAACGATCCCGGCTATCAGGTCCGACTCATCGATCTGGGGCGGGCTGAATCCATCGACTCGTTGATACAGGATTACCGGACAGAAATAAAACTGATTGTAGAAAAGGGTCAACCGGGGCGCCAGGAAACGAGGAAGATGCGCAAGTATGGAAAGGAGCTGTATCGTCTGCTGATTCAACCTTTGGAAGCCCAGCTAAGAAATAAAAAACATTTGCTGATCAGTCCTGATGGTTTGCTCCACATGCTTCCGCTCGAAGTTTTGATAGCTCCTGATGAGAAACCTTTGCTTGAAAAATATGAACTCACTTATCTTGCTTCTGGCAGGGACATTGTACGCTGGGAAGATCCTTCTGCTGAAGGAAGAGAGGCCATCGTGATGGCGGATCCGGACTATGATTTGGAGCCCGGTGAGCGGGCTACTGTTGTTGCCAGATTGGGAATCAGGGAAGAGCAACTCCGCGGTGGCGTGACGAAGCAGCTGAAGGATTGGAATTTTCCACGGCTACCCGCGAGTCGCGACGAAGGGAAAGAGGTCGCGCAATTCCTGCGGAATGCCAGAATACCTGTTCAGATCTATCTTGGTGATGAAGCGCTTGAAGAAGTGTTGCTGTCTTTGGAATCTCCCCGCGTTTTGCATCTCGCCACACACGGATACTTCCTGCAGGATGAGCTCCATAGAGACGGAGGACCCAGCGAAATAGTAAACACCGGGATTCCAGAAGCATCCTGGGAGGATCCATCGCTTCGTTCCGGAATTGTACTGGCAGGAGCCAATCGTTCCTTAAAAGAAAATCGGGACGAAGGTTTGGTGAGTGCAACAAAAATCGAAGGTCTACGCTTGCGCGGCACGGAACTTGTCGTACTTTCTGCCTGTGACACCGGAATAGGAAGCATTCACAATGGTGAAGGAGTGTTTGGGCTGAAACGTTCTTTTGTGTTGTCGGGCGTTCAAACACTGATACTGAGTCTATGGAAAGTACCGGATCAGTCCGCTCGCGAATTGATGAAAGAATTTTATACTCTGTGGAGTTCAGGACTCAACAAGAGTGAGGCCCTTCGCAAAGCACGACTCGAAATCCGAAAGAAATACGACAATCCATTTTACTGGGCTGCTTTTCAAATCGTAGGAAACCCAAATTAGCTGCGTGTAAGAAACATCTTTTTCTCCCCATTCTTACATGGCGGGCGAGTCGCCCGCACCACAACTTTTACGTAGATGTCCGTCTTACTTTCAGATGGCATCACTCTCAACCGGTACCCGCCTGGGGCCGTATGAAATTCTTGCTCTGATCGGAGCAGGAGGGATGGGAGAAGTTTATCGGGCGAAAGATGCCCGGTTGGATCGCACCGTTGCCATAAAAGTTTTACCGTCGCATCTTTCGGACAAGCAGGAGTTGCGGCTTCGGATGGAACGCGAAGCCCGGACCATTTCCTGTTTATCCCATCCGAATATCTGCATCCTTTATGACACCGGCCATGAAGGTGACATCGACTTTTTAGTTATGGAGTATCTGGAAGGCGAAACACTTGCAGATCGCCTGGCAAAAGGGGCTCTTCCTCTTGACCGGTTGCTTGATCTCGCGATCCAAATCGCGGGCGCCTTAGATGCTGCTCACAAAAAAGGGATCATTCATCGCGACCTGAAACCCGGCAACATTATGCTTACGAAATCAGGCGCAAAGCTGCTCGATTTCGGGCTCGCAAAATTTCAGATGGTAGAAACTCCGACATTGGTTTCGGACTCCGCGGCAATTACTGCTGCCCACAATCTTACTGTTCAGGGCACGATTTTGGGAACAATCGGTTACATGGCTCCTGAACAGTTGCAGGGGAACGAGGCCGATGCCCGGAGTGATATCTTTTCCTTTGGCGCCATCCTTTACGAAATGGCAACACGACAAAAAGCATTTCGCGCTTCCAATCATGCAAGTTTGATAGCGGCAATCCTGTCTTCCGAGCCCGATTCGATTGTTTCGATTCAACCTCATCTGCCTGTTTCGCTGGATCGGGTGATCAAAACCTGTCTGGCGAAAGATCCCGAAAATCGATGGCAGACTGTTCGCGATCTGACGCTTCAATTGAAGTGGATTGCGGAGGGATCTACTGTCACCGCAGTGATGCCGCTCACTAAAGTTCGAAAACGTTGGCCGCGGATTGCGGCAGGTCTCGCCCTGCTATTTCTTCTTGGGACAGCTGCTGTTTTCCTTTCAAGATTTGTCAACGTTCCTGTTCAACAATCTGTTGTGCGCTTTGTTGTTCTGCCTCCTGAAAAAACAACTTTTCATCCGGGACTTGCGGTGTCGCCGGATGGGAATCACCTGGCGTTTATCGCAAGCCACAAAGGAAAGAATGTATTGTGGATTCGATCCATGGATTCTATTGAAGCAAAAAGCGTATCAGGCACGGAGGGCGCGGAGTATCCTTTCTGGTCACCTGATGGCCGGTTCCTTGGTTTTTTTGCTCAAGGAAAACTCAAGAAAGTTGAAGTTTCCAGCGGCTCAGTGCTCACTTTGTCCGATGTCCGTGAGCCGCGCGGGGCGACGTGGAATCAGAAGGATGAAATTCTTTTCTCGCCCAATGTGCTGTCTCCGTTGTATCGCATCCCTG
Organism: bacterium; assembly: GCA_022616075.1. Lineage (NCBI taxonomy): Bacteria > bacterium. The sequence continues at coordinate 31,841 of JAKEFK010000371.1, read as the reverse complement.
CGACCGGTGGCGCGGCGAGCCGCGCAACAGAATTGCAGGAAGATGAAGCAAGCCATCGCTTCCCACAATTCTTACCCGATGGCGAACATTTCCTTTACTTGAGTCAGGGATTAGAGCCGCAACAAGAAGCGGTCTGGATTGGTTCTCTGGATTCGGGAAAGAGCAGGAAGCTTTTCGCGAACGCGCGCAGCGTTCAATATGTGCGCCCCGGTTATCTCCTTTATTTGGTGGAAGGGAAACTGATGTCTCAACTTTTTGATATGGAAAAATTTCAATTGGAAGGAGACCCGCAGCTTGTTGCTGAGAATGTGCAAATTCAAAAAGGGAGCAGCGGTTACGGTGTGTTTTCCGTTTCCCGTGATGGAGTTCTCGCATACCAGCAGGCGGCAGGAGCAATTACTCAGCTCGCCTGGGTTGATCGAAACGGAACACGTCTTGCAGTTGTAGGACCACCAGGAGATTATGATGAGCCGACGCTTGCACCGGGAGGATCGCGTATAGCAGTCAAGCGAAGAAATCCAGAATCGGATGCTGAAGACATCTGGTTAATTGAGCTGAACGGAAACCGGCTCTCGCGATTTACTTTTCATTCAGATGCAGGCACTCCAGTATGGCATCCGGATGGTTCCCGTATCGCATATTCCTCATCGCGCGATGGGCATCTCGATCTTTACGTCAAGCCCTCCACAGGAATCAGCACAGAAACCGTGTTATTTTCATCGCCCCAAAATAAATGGCCCGGTAGTTTCTCGCCTGATGGCAAGTTCCTTGTTTTTCAAGCCGATGATCCAAAGACAAAGCTGGATTTGTGGATGGTACTCGACTCGAAGAATGCCAAACCCGAACCACTTTTAAACACGCGGTTTAATGAATGTCAGAATCAGATCTCACCCGATGGAAAATGGATTGCTTATACATCGGATGAAACCGGCCTGCCGGAAGTCTACGTTCAGGATTTTCCATCGCTCAGCGGCAAGTGGCAGATTTCGATTCAAGGGGGTTCACAGCCGGCCTGGCGCAATGACTCTGCAGAACTTTACTATATCGACTCAGCCCAAAGACTGATGATGGTCACGTTAAAGAAGGAAGGGAGTTTTGAGCCTGACAATCCAAAACCTCTTTTCGAAACAACGGTGAGAAGCGCTGATTTAGGTTGGAACAAACAGTACGTACCATCGCCCGATGGCACCCGTTTTCTTATCAATGCCCCCGTCCAGGATTCCAATGCATCTTTGATTGCTGTTCTCCTGAACTGGACCTCCGCGTTGCAAAAGTAAGTTTACCCAAACAGAATCTCCTAACTTTTTCTGATCTGTCCGTCTCCATCTGTAGTTAAGGAAGGAGGTACACAAGAATGTCAAAGATTTATGGGCTAACTTTTCGGCTTGCCATACTGTTTGCCGGTCTGTTTTTAGCTTCTTCGGCCTGGGCAGTAGTCGGGTCGATTTACTTTCAGGATGAATCAGGGGATCCCATTGGAGAAGCTGAGCTCACCATCATTTCGCAGGACGGTACTTCGTCCGAGTTGAAGACTGACAAGAATGGCTACGCAAATGTGGAAGAAGGAACTTACACAATAAGAATCCGTCACAAATCTCGCGAGATGATAAAGAAAGGCGTTACAGTCAGACCAAATGAAACAAGTAACGTTACGTTTACGGCGGAAAAACCTTTTTCGTACTCCAGACGTCCGCTGAAACCGGGAACCAATGTAAGTTTCCAGCCTCAAGTTGAATCATTGGATGACGTGACGCGCACCGCGTCTTCGTCAAGGACTACACTCACAGTCAGGGATACATCCGGAAACGTCGTGTTTTCAGACGCCACAGATGAGAAAGCGAGCCAGGCGCTTCTCGACAAAACAAACGACGGACTTGTACAGTCACTTGACATCAACTCCTATGGCGCAGGAGTGAATATCGGACTCGGTAGCTTTGGCGGCGGTTCCGCGTTAAGCAGCAACAAGCTCAGCGGTTTCGCATCGCGGAATTCATTTGCAAGCAGCGCTGAAGATTCCTCCGGCGGTGGATCAGGGCGAAGACTGTTCTATCCCTACGTTTCTTTCATGGTTTCACCGGCTGATGTGGATCTCGAATTTGTCAATCCGACTAATCCGGCAGGGGTGCAACAACGGTTTAGCGGAGATGGAACAATTCTGGGCGTCGGCGTCGGCGTTCTCTTCTTTTTCTGTGATGACTGCAACTGGTTTGGAACGGGGGAGTACCGGTATGACACGATTGTCGATATGGATATGAATGTCAGTCCGGCGTTTAGAGCGAATAACGCTGTCGTAACAAAACAGGACTTCGTTTTCGATTACGAATCACATCTTGTGGAAGGGATTGTTGGCTACAACTTTGAGCATTTTGCTCCCTTTGGAGGCGTCCGCGGTACTTTTCGAACAATTGGCCTGGACGCAAATCTTGAGGCGGATGGTTCGGCCGCCTTTCCGGGATTCAGCGTAATTGGAACGCTTTCCTTTGCGGAAGTACTTGAAGAAAACACGATTGAAGGCGTTGCCGGAATCGATTTCCGCGCAGGCCATTTCATCGCGGGGGTTGAGGCGAGCTTTGATGGAAACAACTATCGCGTCAGAGCACGCACCGGATTTGGATTCTAATAAGAGAATTTTCAGAGTAGCGCCATGCTTGGAAAACTGAGATTAGTCTTCTGGTTCGCGTTTCTAGTTGCATGCCTGGCTCCTTCCGGAGAACAATTCGCAGACGGCTCAGGGGGCTCCGGCCCTCTGAGTCCTTGTCCGGAATGTGAGGATATTGCCAAGCGATTGGCTGAAGCCGAAAAGAAACAAAACGACCTTATGGATGAAAAAGAACGAAGTATGGACAGATGGAATGACTTGCTCAAGAGGTCGGTCAAATTAGGTATTGAAATTGGGGATACAAAGGCTCTGCTTGAGAAGGAAACGGATCCAGTCAAAAAGGATTCACTTCAAAAAAAACTCGACAAACTGGAAACCGAGGACGCTGACGTCGGTAAAGAAATGGAGGCGCTTAACTGGAAGATTCCCGGGTTAACAGAAGAAATCTACGCAAAGTCGAAGGAAATCGATAATCTCAAAAAGGAGCTGGAAGATTGTGAGAAAAAATGCAAAGGACAAAAGCCGGAAAAAGTAACGGATCAGGAGGAACAGTTTTTCACTGTCACCCTCAGCGTGGGTCCGTGTGCTCCTGGAAGCCGGGAGCTCCGAATCAGCGTGCCACCCGGAGGAACACCGGTAATCACTGATGGCAGGCCGAACTTGTTTTCCACTTCCGGCGGCATTAACAATCCTGTTGATATCCCGAATGGCCCGGTAAATACACCGCCATTTACAGGTGATTTTCGTGATCCGACTACCACAAGCGAACCGTTGGGCAATTACTTAGACATAACGACCAAAGATGCTCAAACGTTTTTTACTCCGAATCACAATGTCTTCGGTGGATTCACTTTTAACAATCCACATTGGGGACCCACCGAGGAATTCCGGATTCGACCGGGAACTAACAAAGCTGAATCGAGCAGCTTAACTGCATTAATTATCGGTGACGATAAGAAAAAAGAGGAGACGCCTCAAGATCCGGCGCCCGAACCGCCAGACGAAAAGAAGGATCAGCCTGTACTCACCGGTGAAGAGGGCTTCAAAGTAACAATCGAAGTTATCGTGCGCGGACAAAACGTTGATGAAGCTGTAAAAGATGCACTCCTCCAGATTCAGGAGTTGATCCCTGATTTGCCGAATGTTGCCGGAAGCACAAAAGACTCGCAGACCGGTCATCAGGATAACCCGAATCACCTCAAAACCGGATCGGACGGATTCATAGAATTCACTAATCAACAAGTTCATGTGCAATCAAAAATTGCTCAGGCGAATCGCAGCTTAACTAGAGACGTGGGAATTCAAGACTCGTTCAAAGTCGACGCAACGCCAACGGACAGCACCATTGTTGCCTTCGATGCAGTACCGAATGAATTTCTCACGAAAGTCGGGTACCAGTTGCCAAAACTAGGATCGCAAGTTTCAATTCGGCAGATCTTTACCGACGGACAACATATTTTCACGAATTTTGAATACCCGAACACTCTCACATCACAATTACAGGACTCTTTCAGCCGGCTAAGCAATGTTTCCTACATCGAAGTGAATCCGTGCCGCGGACCGGAGGATGTGCCAAACGATCCCTATTTCCACTCGAAAGCATCGTGGAAGCAAAACTTTGATGATCAATGGGCTATCAAACGCGTGGGTTATACAAGTGAACAAGATTCACCGTGGAATATCAAGCTCAAAAAGAATCCTGTTGTGGTAGCCGTTGTTGATAGTGGACTGGACTGGAATCACCAGGATATTTCCTGGGACAACATATGGTCGAACTCGAAAGAGATTCCGGAGAACGGAAGAGACGATGATAAGAACGGCTACGTGGACGATTTCATTGGCTGGGATTTTTATCAGAGAACGACTACGCCATGGGATCACAATGGCCATGGCACGTTTGTTACCGGAATCATTGCAGCAACACCAGGCAATAAAGAAGGAATTGCCGGTATCAATCCAAACGCGAAGATCATGGTCTTGAAGGCTCTCAACGGTCTTGGCCATTCGCGAGCTTCGTACATTGCGGAAGCGATCATTTATGCAGCCAACAATGGCGCGCGTGTAATCAACTTAAGCGTGGGAGGCTACGAGCTTACCAAAACAGAACAACTGGCCGTGGATTTCGCGCGGTCCAAAGGATCAGTTATTGTTGTTGCTGCCGGAAATAAAGCCGTCGATATCAGCAAGTACAGTCCCGCAGGTTTAAGAGACGTGCTTACAGTCGCGGCTAGCGACGTTCAGGATCAGAGGGCCGTTTATTCCAATTTTGGTGAGATCGATCTTGCAGCGCCCGGAAATGATGTTTTGAGTCTTCGTGCCAGACGAACCGATCTTTTACTCGATATCCCCGGAGTGCAATACACTGCGGGAACCTCTTATGTTGGTGTAGATAAGAGGTATTACCGCGCCAGTGGATCTTCTTTCTCCGCGCCGATTGTATCCGGTACAGCCGCTTTACTTTTTTCGATTTATCCGGAGTTAACAAATGAAGAAGTAGAACGGATGCTAGTTCAATCTGCCAGAGACGCCGATGTGCCTGGAAAAGACAAACACACCGGTTACGGGATATTGGATGCGAGGGCCGCATTAAAAGCTGATCGCAAATTCTTCTTGAATGCTGAGATTAACAATGTCCAGGTCGTTTCCAAAGAAGGCAAACAGCTGGTTCAGGTCAGCGGCACGGCCTACGCCGATCAGTTCAAGAATGCGCATCTGGAAATCGGAATGACAAAAAAACCCACTTCATGGAAAAAGGTCTCTGCAGATCTAAAACAATCCGTGCGAAATAAAGTTCTCGGTTTCATACCGCCAACCGAACTTGCAGGATCAGCAGAATGGACAGTCCGCCTGGTATTGGAACACCAAAATGGAAAGACTCGCGAAGGGTGGTTTTATCTGAAACTGAATTAGGGTGGACGGAAGATGTACCGATTCTTTTCAAATCTCTTAAGAATCTATCTTTCCATCTTCTTAATCATTCCTACTACATTGTTAGAGGCTGGAGAAGTCACGCCGATCTGCGACAAATGCGATTCCATAACAATAGAGGTTGACCGGAGCGACAGCGCATTCACGGGAGGTTTGATCACGGTGCCGGTTGCTCCGAGCGGCGCGCAAAATCGAAACGGACCCGCGGTTGTCACGATCACCGTCAAAGTCAAGGCGACAGAACAGGTCCTTGAGGCGGGAACAAAAGTTAATCATCCTGTTTCAGATGCGAATCTCCTCATTCCTAGCTTTCAATCGTCACCTCTCCCATGGGAAGGTGTCAAGGATGAAGAAACTGCCCATGATGAGGACTCGATTCAGCTGGTAACCGATCTGGATGGCAATGCCACATTCATCTTGCCGATCGTTACACAACAAGTTTTATTCAAAACAGATCAGTCCACTGCAGCTCCGATAATCCTGCTCAGTAAAGAAGTGCTGCACGCGCGCAGCGTGGTTGAGAAAGCATCAAAAGAAAACTACAACGAGCCGGTGTACCGCCTGGTTGACGATGCCTTCAAAGAAGGCGACATCGAAGTTCTTTATGCGGTGGTTGATTCCATTGCCGCGCAACCTGAAACAAAGAATAAGAAGCTGAAAGAAGATGTTCTGAACTATGTGCTGGATAAAATTGCCATCCTGGAAGATCCCGAAGGTTACGTGGTACGAGCTTCCTATGAACAGCAAGCAAAAAACTTTCCTTCACGATACGGAAATCAATTTCTAATGGGGTCAACCCGGCAGGCTCCTTTGATGCTGCGCGACTTCCGAATCGCAGAGCTGATGCATCAAAAGGCTTTGCTGAATCTTCTGAAGGAGAAAGAGAAAGATGCTCCCGCTGACAGTGTCTTTACGCCTGCACAAGATGACTTGGAAAGCGCGCTGAAACGTCTGGATGAAATTGGAAGCGAAATCGCAGAGTTGAACCGGACGATGCCTTATGCCATCAACGTGTTCGCCTACTCCGAACGTCAGAAGAAACTGGCCCGCATCGCTGAGCTGGAGGCGGAAAGGGACCGAATACTAACCATTCCAGGCATCCCGGTCAACGATTTGTGGCGCCAGGCTCGCGACAGGAAAATCGACGGTCTTATTGAGCAATCCAAAATCGTAGCGCAAAACAACAAGACTCTTGAGAGCGCTCTTGAAGTTCTTGACGATGCTTATGACGACCTATTCGTCATCCCATCTGAAGGGATGGAAATAGACATGGACTATCGAACTCAGAAATACAGAGATGCTGAGCAGGTAGTGAACCTGGCGCGAGATGAATACCTGAAATCTCTCAATACGGATGCCCTTTTGAGTACGGAAGTAGATGGTGTTCCGCTTTGGCGCATCATCACTGAAATCGAACAAAGCGACAAGAGTGATCAGGAAAAACATCGTTTGATAGATGAGGCTCTTGGCGACGCCATTGACCGTCTCGATGAAAACATCAATGAGCAGATTGCCCATCTCACTCAACTTCGGACTTTTGATGAATTGACGGACGAGTTTCGGCTGCGAGTTTACGATTCTCTTTTTGACCGGGCTGCCGCTCATTACTCGCAGTACTACGGACCGATGGCTGGCGCCATCTTTGGAGCGATGCGGTCCACATTTCAGGCACAGGAAGCTGACGATGAGTACTGGAAGCTGATTCTCCGCGGCGGTGAAGCCGTGGCGATGGCGGTCACCATTCCATTTCCAGTGGTTGGATTGGGCGTGGCGCTGGTGTCCGTTACTCTGGAAGGAGGCCGCACTTATTACGTTTGGACAGACCTTGCTTCCGCAAGAGATGCTGTTGAAGCAGGAGGACTGGATCAACGAAGCCTCTACACTTACGAACAGGACTTCAGCACTCAGAGATTTGCTTTCGGGTTTAGTGTTGCGCTTTTGCCTCTGGACGTCTTTGGCGCTGCCATTGCGCTCAAGCAAGCAAAGCTTGCGAGAGCGGAAAGAGCCGCTGCGCAAACAGCAAAGGAAGGGTCTGTACTAACCGAGCCCGTTACTGAAATTGCCGGTCCAGCTGCAAAACCACGGGTAGAGGACGATGTTGTTACCGCCAAACCTCCTGAAAAAACCGAAGTAGCAGCGCGCAATCCTGAAGACAATATCGGGACCGCACCACCTCCAGACAAAACTTCAGTGGTAACCAAGCGCGCAGAAGATGATATAGGGACTTCCCCACCTCCTGAAAAAACCGAAGTCGCACCGAAACGCTCAGAAGATGATGTAGTGACTGCAAAACCTGAAAAAACCGAAGTGACGGTGCGGAATCCGCAAGCTCCGGTCACTGCGGCGCGATCGGATCTTATTCCAACAAAAGATCTCAATGATCTTTGGGACGCGGGTAAAAAGTACAGAGACGCAAAGAAAGCAAAAGATGCTGCTGCCGCGGAAGAGGCATTGCAAGAAATTCAAGAAATTGCCCGGCGGTACAAGGGGAAAAAAGTCGTTGTACCAACCGGAGAAGGAAAGCACATAGAGGTAATCATTGATGATTACGTGGGAAGCGGAGAACTTGGGCTCGTTTTTGGTGTACGACGCCCCGATGGCACTCTAATTGACGACATGGTCATCAAAATCTTCCATAATCCAAAAGCGGAGAACGCGGGCGAGTTAGCGGCCATAGGACAAAAAGAGGGAGCTGAGCTTCTTGGAGCGATACCGGGCCAGCCGATTTATTATCCAGGCGTCCGTGCCGCAGACCTGGAAGGGATGCCGCCGGTTCTTCTGCTTCAAAAATACGCGGAAGGATGGCGTCCCGCATCAGGGAAATTAACGAAAGAGCAAATGCATCAACTAATGGCAACGGATGAGTTTCTAACGAGTTTAAACATCATTTCGGAGGATGGACACCTGGGAAACAGGTTATTCAAAGAAGGAGAAAAGTATGCAGGGTATGGTGAAAGCGACCGTCTAGCAAAAGTGGATGTTGATACTGGAGTTGTCGAAGGACGCCGCTTAGAGATGGCAATGAACCCGCACGAAAATCATATCCCAAGCCTGGAAGCAATACCCACCACGATCGGAAGATACGAGCATCTTCGAGATGCGCGCAACTTCAAAAGGGCAATGTGGGAAAGATGGGGCTTCATTAAATATGTGGAGATTGGAAAAGACGCCAACGGGCGTCCGATTTTCAAACTGATCGATGAAGGCAAAGTCGACCTGGATATTGTAAAACAGTACGATCCCGATCTGGTTACGGATGTTTACAAGCGTGTTGGTACGGATCCAAGCGGAAAACCGATCTACGCTCCCGACCCGGCGTTTGCGCCAAAGTTGGCGACGACACCCCCGGCGCCATCGCCTGTTCCTGCTGTTTCCGGAACATCGAAGGTTCCAGCCAAGGTCGATGTTCCCGTCAATCTCGATCTTTCACCGGTGAAGGGTCTGATTGTGATTATCAGGAAAGCGCCGGGAATTACAGATGAAGACAAATCGGCTCTTGATCAACTCACTCCATATTTAGATCACTCCTTTGAGCTACCCGATCACAATTTTCAGGCACTCCGATTTTCACCCGAATTAGAAGACGCTATCCGGAAAATTATTGAAAAGATTCCGAACGTCGAACGTGTAGAAATCAATTTCGTTCGCAGTGAGGCTTCACCGAACGATCCGTATTTCTTCAGTCGTTCGAGCTGGAAACAAAGCTACGATGACCAGTGGGCCATCAAGAGAGCCGGCTTCACAGCGGGAGAAGACTCCGTCTGGAATCTTGTAAAGAACGGCAGTCCCGTAACAATTGCGGTAATCGATACGGGACTGGACTGGAACCACAAGGACATTTCCTGGAGCAATCTCTGGAACAATCATGATGAAGCTCCGGGAAACAACAGAGATGATGACCGAAACGGCTACGTGGACGATAGGATCGGTTGGAACTTCGTTGAAAAAAACAACAGACCATGGGATCACGGCGGACACGGAACGTTCGTGACAGGAGTGATCGCGGCCGCGCACAACAATGGTATCGGCATTGCCGGCGTGAGTCCCAATGCACAAATCATGGTGCTCAAAGCGCTCAATAGTTTTGGTCATACCCGCGCTTCTTATATTGCGGAAGCAATTATTTATGCTGCAAACAATGGCGCGCGTGTCATCAATCTGAGTTTAGGAGGCAATAACCTCACGCGAACCGAACAGATGGCGGTCGACTATGCCCATTCTAAAGGCGTCGTGATTGTGGTTGCCGCCGGAAATGAAGCGATTGACATAAGCAACTACAGCCCGGCGGGCCTCAACAACGTGATCGCGGTTGCTGCAAGTGACGTCAAGGATAGCAGAGCCGTCTATTCCAATTATGGTGACGGAATTGACATCTCCGCACCGGGCGATGATGTGCTAAGTCTGCGCGCGAGACGAACCGATTTGTTGAGAGATATCCGCGGCGTTCGATATGAGATTGGATCATCCTATGTCGGCAAAGATAAAAGATATTACCGTGCCAGCGGAACTTCTTTCGCTGCTCCGATCGTCGCAGGAGCTGCGTCCTTGCTGTTTTCGATGAATCCAAAGCTGAGTAATGAAGACGTGGAGCGAATGCTGCTGCATTCGGCAATAGATCTGGATGCTCCCGGGAAAGATCAGCACACAGGTTACGGTGTACTGAATATGAAAGCCGCGTTGAATGCCGATCCGAAATTTTTCCTGATCCCGGAAATCGATAGCGTAGCTGTAGTGAGAAAAGAGGGTCAGCCTTTTGTTCAAGTAACCGGTACTGCCGATGCGAATCAGTTTCAAAGGGGCCATATAGAAATAGGCGCCGGGAAAAAACCGGCGCAATGGAAAAAGATCAACGGGGAACTGAACCGCCCAGTGCGGGACGGTGTGCTAGGCACGATTCCCGCAGCGGAGTTAAGCGGATCAAGAGAATGGACGATTCGCCTGGTCGTTGAACACCAGAACGGAAATGCGCGCGAAGGCTGGTTCTTCCTGAACCTGCAGTGATCACTAATATGAAATTCACGGATCGTTGTATCATCGCATTCCTGATTTTTTCGCTTTTTGTGGGCATTTCACCTGCCGGTTCGGGGACTGAAACAGAAGCAGCAAAACCAGTAACTGTTGTTATCACAGTCAAGGTCAAAGCAACAGAAGAGGTTCTTCAGGCCGGCACGAAGGTCAACCACCCTGTCGCCAATGCAAATCTTCTGATTGCGAGTTATCCATCCCCGCTTTTGCCATGGCAGAGCATCAAGGACGAACAAACCGGGAGTGATGAGGATCCGAATCAATCTCTAACGGGTGCTGATGGCACTGCGACGTTTCGTGTGCCGGTCAGCGTGCAGCAAGATTCGAGCGAAATATCCGTTGAAGATGATCAGCAAGCCCGGAACCTGGTTGGTAAAGCTGCCAAAGAAAACTACAACGAGGCGGTCTACCGGTTCGTGGATCAAGCATTTAAGGAAGAAAAAATTGACCTTCTTCGTGTCGTAGTCGAAGCAATTGACGCGCAAACTACAACAACGAACAAGGCATTGAAAAACAATGTTCTAAGCTATGTGCTGGATAAAATCTCCATCCTCGAAGATCCCGTCGCGTACAAAGTTCGCCAGCATTATGCTGATGAGGCTAAACAGTCCGCAGAAGAACGATTCGAAGACCAGATCCTGGCTCCGTATGCGCGCCAGGCGGCGTTTATCGTTCGTGATTTTCGCGTAGCCGAGCTTGTCAAAGAAAAAGCCAATCTCAACCTGCTGAAAAAGGGAACAGGCAAAATCCCCACAGACAGCATTGTGGGCATGCCGTATGAAGACGCGATGCGCAGACTGGATGAAATCGGAGCCGAGCTGGCAGAGCTGCATCGAACGACATGGTTTTATGAAACCGAGAAGAAAAACCGCATTCGAAAACTAGAAGAAGAACGCGATCGCTTACTTCTGATACCGGGATTGCCCGAGAACGATGCCTTTAAAGAGCGCCGCCGAAAGAAAATAGATGAGCTTTTCGTTCTGGCTCAAATCGTTGAGCAAAAGAATCAAGTCCTGAATGAAAAACACAAAGTAGTAACCGATTACCAGAACTATGCGAACTCCTACATCGATAAGATCCCGGGAACCCTGATTGAGAAAAAGCGGATCTGGGATCAGATGGTAAAGAAGGCTAAGGAAGAAGAGAATCGAGCGCTGAATGAGTATCTGGCGGCCCTGAATTCAGACCCTCTTCTGAGTGCCGAAATTGAAGTAGAAGACCTCACATCTGGCCCGTTATGGCGCGTGCTCGCACAAATCAGGGACGGCAACTATACAGACGAGGAACGCGCTCGGCTGACCAGCGCCGCTCTGGATAAAGCAATCGAAAGACTGGATCAGAAGTTCAATGAGCAGATCGTTCATTTGACCGGACTTCGAACTTTCGAAGAATTAATGGAGGAGTTCAGGCTCCACGTATACCGCCGTCTACTTGCAAGAGTTGCGAAAGCTTACGCGCCGATTTTCGGAGAGCAGTTAATCACCTCCATGATGGGCGGGCTTGGTTCGAGCTTCGATGCGCAGGACGCTTCCGATGAGGAGTGGGAATTAATCTTGCACGGCGGAGAAGCTTTTGTACTGGCAGTAACTGCTCCCGTACCGCTGGTAAGCCTTGGACTCGGACTCATCTTTATTGCAGCCGAGGGTGGGTTGGCCTTAATGACGTTGGGGGACCTTTCCACCGCTCAGGCAGCGGCCGCGGTAGGCGGCTTGGATTTCAGAGGTTTAATCCACTATCAAGATCTTCTGGAAGCCCGCGTGGAAAGCATTGCCCTTTCCGTTGCCTTACTTCCGCTTGATTTTCTAGCCTGGCGCGCGGCTGTTGCGGAGACGAAGGCCTTAGCGGCACAAAAACAGTTAGCAAAGGATGCGGCTGCTGCAAAAGCAGCTGATACAGTTGCCGGAACTTCTGATTTCCACGCTGCAAAAACGGAAGTCGCCTCCGAACGTCCGGGTGGAATTCAGGATCCTAAAGCCCGAAGTCCTGGAGGCACAGAATTAGCGGATGAAGTTGCTACAGCTCCGCCACCAAAAAAAGGTGGCGGCACCGAAACCTTCCTCCCGGAAGTAGAAGGAGATATCGGGACCCCGATCGATGACCTGTGGAGCAAAGTTGGAGAATACAACGCCACGGTCAACAAGCAGTCAAAAACAAAAGACGACATGCTAAGAATTGTCGGCCTTAAAAAGCAAATACTCGAAATCGTTGAACAGTTGAAAGGAACTACCATTGTCATTCCGGGACTTAAGCCGGGGCAAGCGCCACAGCGCGTAATCCTGGGGGAGTGGCTCGGCGGCGGAACGTTTGGTCAAGTCTTCCGAGTTCTTAATCCGGACGGAACACCTATCGATGACATCGTAGTCAAGATTTTTTACACGCCCGGCGCTTATCGGGAAAGCGTCGCGGCAGTTGAAGGGCAGATTCAGGGAGCCAAGGTGCTCGACAGCATTAAGGACAATCCAATTTACTCACCTGCAATCCGCAGCGCAAATCCGGAAGGTGGCCCACCTATACTGGTCCTTCAGAAATGGCCAGACGGATGGTATCAAGTCAGTGGCCGTAAGTTAACTCCGGAGGAAATGGAAAAGCTCATTAAGTCGGATATGTTCCTGGGTAACAACGGCGTCAAATACGAAGATGGCCATTTAGGAAACAGAATATTTCATCCGGATGAAGATTTCGCAGGATTAGGAGAACAACACCGCATTTTCGGTTCAGGAGAAAAAGGTGGAGAGCTCGAAATCATTGTAGATGCCTGGGCTGATAACCCCAGTGGTTACCGTTTAAAGAATCTGGAGCGTTCGGCGCCCACATATGATGAAAGAGTGAAATTTCTGGAAGATGCACACAATTTTCGACGCACGATGTGGGAAAACAAAGGATTGATCGTATATCAAGAAGGCGTCGATGCTGCAGGAAAGCCGGTTTTCGGACTGGTAAACAAAGGCGAACTCGATCTGCATGTAGTAAAGAAACACGATCCGGATCTTGTTCGAGGCAAGGTTTACAGGGAGGCAACAGACGCGAACGGTAAGCCGATCCTGGAGTTGGATCCTGATTTCTCCGATGAAGCTTTGAAGGCAGCAGCGACGCCCAAGCCTGTTACAGCGCCTGCTACGGCCGCCCAGCCTCCTGCGGTTACCGGCACACCACAGACGAAGGATCCGACGAAAGTTCCAGCAGTTGGTGGCGCAATCTCAAAAGGTGCCGGCATCACTGTAGATACCGAAGATGAAGACACATTTAATCTGGCAAGACAAGTCTCACGTGCAACTCATCAGGTTGCGCTCGCAAAGAAGGCAATCGAAGAGGGTAACAAAGAAAAGTTTGATGAAGCCGCAGGGAACCTCGATACGATTGTTCAGAAAATGTTTGAAGGTGCACAGTACTACGCTGAAAAGGATCCCCAGCTTGCGAAAAAGTGGACCAGCAATGCAAATTGGGGATCAAAGACACAGGAACGCCTCACGGATGAATTTAACAAAAAACGCAATGAACAAACGGCTACTGGAGATTCAACCCCGGTCAGCCTGGAATATGACAGGAGTGATTACGCCTTAGGAGGCGGCAATGCAAATATTACGATTCCGGCCGATGCGCTCAATTCAGATCAAACAATCAATATGAACATCGATGTCACTCCGAGATCCGGTTTCATTTTTGGGATTCAAAAAAATGGCAATCCTGTTTCGATTCCTTATGAACTGAAACCCTTTCTCGATAATTCTTTTGAAGTTTCGAACTATCACATTCAAGCGGTCCGTTTTCCCGACGGCATGGAAGACGAGATCAGGAAGATTGTTGAAAGCATTCCTAACGTTGTCTATGTGGAGCTGAATTTCATAAGAACAAAAGCGACGCCCAACGATCCGTATTTGCGCAGCCGGGCCAGCTGGAAACAAGACTACGATGATCAGTGGGCCATCAAGCGAGTCGGTTTTACGGCCAGTCCGGATTCTGCGTGGACTCTTGTTGAACAAGGCAGTCCAGTGGTAGTCGCGGTGATCGATACTGGATTGGATTGGAACCACCTGGATATTTCCTGGGACAACATCTGGAACAACAAAAACGAAATTCCGAAAAACGGGATTGATGATGACAAAAACGGCTACGTGGACGATTTGATCGGATGGAATTTCATTAGCAAGAACAACAACCCCTGGGACTATGACGGACACGGAACCTTCGTAACCGGAGTCATTGCGGCCACGGAAAACAATGCAACAGGAATTGCCGGTGTCAATCCGCACGCAAGAATCATGGTGCTGAAAGCACTGAACGGTTTCGGCCATACACGTGCATCTTATATTTCCGAGGCAATCGTTTATGCTGCCAATAACGGGGCACGTGTGATCAATTTGTCTGCAGGAGGTGATCGACTCACACGAACGGAACAATGGGCGGTCGATTATGCGTATTCTAAAGGCGTTGTTGTGGTAGTGGCCGCGGGCAATGAAGCTCTGGATGTGAGCGATTACAGCCCTGCCGGCTTGAACAATGTTATCAGCGTGGCTGCAAGTGACTTTAGCAATAGTAGAGCCGTTTATTCAAATTATGGTAATGGGATCGATATCTCCGCGCCCGGAGATGACGTGTTGAGCCTGCGCGCCAGGAGAACAGATTTGCTGCGCGACATTCCTGGTGTCAAATACATAGCGGGATCTTCTTATGTAGGAAAGGATAAAAGATACTATCGCGCCAGCGGCACATCTTTTGCCGCTCCGATCGTGGCAGGAACCGCGTCCTTACTTTTTTCGATGAACCCAAAACTAACCAATGAAGAAGTGGAACGAATGCTCCTGCATTCGGCAACGGACGTTGATGTTCCTGGAAAAGATCAGCACACCGGTTATGGTGTCTTGAATGCCAGAGCCGCCCTGGAAGCCGATTCAAAATACTTCTTGATTACAGAAATTCAAGGAGCAGAAGTCGTCATGAAAGCGGGCCGGCCTTTTGTTCAAGTAAAAGGCACAGCCGTTGCGGATCAATTCAAGGACGCTTACATAGAAATCGGCCGCGGAAAGAAGCCGGATCAGTGGAAGAGGATCGATGTGGAATTGACGCAACCGGTGCGCGAAGGCGCGCTCGGTGAAATTCCGGCGTCAGAATTAGCCGGATCAAAAGATTGGACTATTCGTCTTGTTGGTAAACACGAGAATGGAAGAACGCAAGAGGGCTGGTTCTTTTTGACTCTGCAATGAGCATCATCGAAGCAAGCACGGACTTCTTCTTTCATTCATTTGCTAGATAGCAGAAGCGAGTTCTCTAGCGATTTCCAGGTTGTACTTTACCAGTCCCAAACCATGACTGGAGTTCTTAAAACCGCGGAACCCCGTAAAGGCTGCTTCTTTTAAGCATTTCATGAGGAATTTTCTGGTTGAAAACTTGTGGTTCTTAGACTGCTTGCCAACGCCTCGAATGCCGCAGCCTGAGCCCTGGATAGTGCTACAAAGATACCGTGCAGCTACAGCGGTGACCAGTGGAGCAGCGAACGAAGTTCCGTAGAGTCTTTCCTGATACCATGTCGTTGAGCCAGGACCCTGTGCGGTTGCCGGGTGAGTTGCGAAGCATTCACCCGGCGAATCTTTTCCGCCCGGTGCTAAGAAGAATCGATCAGACGGCACGCTTTCGTATTCCGAATAAGTGGCTAGTTTGATCTTTTTCTCGGAATCAAAGTCCTCGCATGCCCCTACAGCGACGATTTTCTCTAACGACGCCGGCATCATGAGAGGTGCGCCCGGCCGTACATTTCCGGCGGCTGCGATCAGTAAAGGCTCAGAGTAACCGTGCAAGCGATAAACTTCATCGATTTGTCCAAACAAGAGTGCAATTTGATCAAACGTGACTGGAGCATTGACTACCACGTGACAATACGGGCAAATGCCAGCTTCTAATGTAACGCCTAGACTTAAATTAAAAATATCTGGCATCTGGTATGCCATGGATACATAAAGTCCAGCAACGAGTCCCATCAAATTGCCGTGATCCTCTGCGACCTTTATGGGCAAGATTGTCACACCGGGTGCGCCTGTTCGTAACAAACGAGCAACCATAGTTCCGTGACCGACAGGATCGTAAGGTTTCAATCCGCTCTTACGATCTCTCGGCCTATCGGTGTCGAATTGCGGTACAGCATTTGAAACTGAGGAATCAATACCCGTATCCAGAATAGCGACCGTTACGCCTTTACCGCACTCCGGCTTTCCTTCTTGCAGACGCACGGCCTGAATAGCATCGGTGATGAATTGTTCATTGTAGTGTAGTCCCTTCGCCAGTGGCCGTGTGTAGTAGTTTGGTAGGGCTACTTTAATTCCTGTTAGACCGCGCATTCGCTTTGCTGATGATTGCTCGTCGCCTGGAGGCACCCGCACCAGGACGGGATAGTTGTTGAATTCCCGAGCCCCTTGTTCGAGATGTTTCTGATCGAGCTCGTAGTGTTTCAAGACGTCCTCGACAGAATAAAGGATGTCTGGTTTACCCGCTCCTCCGTTTTCGAAAACTGAGAATAAGTACTCCCTGCCGCCGGTATTCGGCAACAAAAGTACTTGTCCTGGTTCAAAGCAGCAATTCATAGTTGTACTTTCTGAAAGTCTTTAGATTCTTAGCGATTCCCTTCAGGTTTGTTCTTTTGCCATTCCATGGAAACTCTGAAATTGGCGCCAATTGTACCTTTAGTTATGAATGGAATGCCTGCCTCTGCCTGGGCATCTATTCCAAACTCGAGTGATACCGTATCAGGTTCTGGTCCAATCTCCTTTAGCTTCGCAAACAA
This sequence comes from bacterium, assembly GCA_022616075.1. NCBI lineage: Bacteria > bacterium. The sequence continues at coordinate 14,517 of JAKEFK010000371.1, read as the reverse complement.
CCATTTATGAATGTCAGCCACAACCGCGCTGGCGGCTTGCAACTGCTCTGGTCCGATTTTTCTTATAGTGCCTTTGACAGACTGTGGGGTGACAACCCCGCCGGGCGGCAAAGGAGTGACTTGAACAAAAACACCTGTACTTTCGGACGGTTCAGCTTTAGAGCTCTTTGCTTTACGCATTGAATTTACCTCCTTTTTTTAGAAGCCGTTCGCTACGAAATCATCAATGGTCCAGGCGGGAATAAAATTTTGCTCTTTGCAGATTTGTGTCAATACACCTTCTTGTATTAGAACAAGATCGCCTTGTGGGATGTTCTGGTCTCCATTCGCTTCAGCCCATGCGCTTTCCCATAATTCTGCGAGAACCTGGCTGCTGTCCGCAATGCATTGTGCTGTTTCGGTATGGAAGCGATTGAACAATAACGCTGCTCGCTGAGGCTGATTCAGTGTAGGATCATCTGCTGCGATTATATCTCTCGGCGGTATTCGATTGTAAGTCCTTAGCATTAAATTTAGAAGGTGCCGGGCGGCTCTGAATCCTTCCTTATCTCCCGCTTGTGTCACAGCTACGGGTTGAACAGCTTGACCAGCAGCAAACTGTGCGTTTATTTCATTGATGAGTTGAATGGGATGTCGTTCAAACATAACGGCTTCGTAAACGCTATGGATCTTATATTCTTTCGAGTCGTGATATTCCTCATACCGCGGATCCTTGCGACGAAAAGGCGGACCATATCCGTGATGCAATATGGAGGAATGGAGTGACTGTGATGCATCACCAACGTAATGCGCCATGATCCCGGCAGCAGCTACGAATCTTCTGGCGTCATTTGCTCGAATGTAGCTCAACATCGCATTGTAAATTTGCCAAACGCGAAAAGGGAGAACTCCTTCTTCCGGTCCGTATTCCCGACCATCAAAGAGATCATAAAATGATTGCCATAAGACTGCATTCAGGATGTTTGTATTAGCGGATCGATCCAATAAAGAAGCTTCACCGTTTGGACCAGCTTCGTCAATATCAGCAAAATGTTGTATCGGCTCTTTTTGTCGTGCAGGCGCATTGTTCTTTACCCATTTGTAATCAGGGACATCAGCAAGTGGAACAAAATCTTCGCGTCCAACGGTGAATTCCGTGCCCTGAAGTAGATCCGCATCCGGAAATCCTATATTTTCTGAATTTGCCTGCATCAATTGTCTAAGATTCGGGTTGTTTAATAATTGACATGCCTGAAATCCGATTTTGAAATGACCAATTTTCCCCCAGTATTCGCTGAGGCCGGTGTTAACATCGGTGACTAACTCTATGTCCAATTCACGGCATGTTGTGCTGAGAAAAGTTGCCAGAGCGAAGTGAGTAGGTTTCTCCGGCTCAGTACCTAACAGTTTCTGACCGGCCCACTGTATGCCGATTGGTCTTAGCTTACGGGCAAGTTTGCTGCGATCCAGCTTCATGTCATCATCATCTGTGTCTGCGGGCTGTCTCGCGGAAGGATCGATAAACCAGATGGTTCCCGAATCTCCAGGCCGTGTTGCTACGGATGGGAATGCTCCCTTCTTGGCGCTTTCCGGCAATAGTTCCTCATTCAATTCTGGGTTTCGTGGTCCTATGAGAATATCGGAAACGTAATCGATGCCAGCTTGCGTACGATAACGATAGAAAAACCCGTGAATCGTTCCTTCGACAGGGCCAGATATGGATCCAAAAGCCCGGACGGGACAGCCTATTAGATCCAGTGTAATCGTTGAAGTATCCATATCAAGCATGGTTCCCACTTCTCCCATGCCGAATACCTGGGAAGTCCATTGATTCAAATCGTTGACTTTGACGAGTGCCACGTCCATGGTTAGGAAAACCTTTTTCCCGGGCCATCCAGGGTAAGCCTCTTCAAAGTTCTTTTTTGTAACGAAGAATTTGCTGCTGGTACCGATCTTTATTCTGTCCCCTCCAACCAACGAGTAAACGTCCTGGTCGGTTTCCCCCGCTACATGACGATTGGTCAATGCATAAACGGAACCTTCTTTGGAAACCAGACACCCCAAAGAACCGACACGTTCCACCTGCTGCGCAGTTGTATAACAGGAGTAACCTCCCCCAATGAAAGCAGAAGGAAAATTAAACCGGTCAGCGGGTAAAGGTTCGTCAAGGGCACGCGGGGCGAGAACCACGCATGTTGGTACGACTCTGCCATCGGGTAGATATAATTCCCGAGGAACCGCCTGGTAGGGATATTTCCAAAGTTCGCCAGGTTCCCACAACTTCTCTACAAATACTAAAACGCATGGCCATGAATGCTCACGTACAGTCGTATTTGAAAGTCTGCGCGGCTCAAAATCCTTTTTTCGAGTAGAGCGACTGCCGGACTTCGACCTCGCCATACGCCATTTGCGAGTATCCTTCCCCACGTCCAATTCATCTCGTTTGAGCCTGTACTTTCCGATTGCAGTTCCGATTACATTTTCAAGATGGGCAAGGTGAATGTGGTAAGCATCCCTGGCATCCAGCAAATCCTTTACCGATAGGGAACTAAATTTTCGGCGGGTCGGGATCCTTCCAATATTGAAAAACATGGTAATTCCTCCATACGAGGCTGGTTTGATTAAGAACGTTAAGCTTGTGGTGTGATTTTAGATTGCGTAGCCTTTGGAAATCTTCGCTTCGACTGCCCCTGGTGCTATTTGTCTCCCGTCAAAGTATCCGACAGTTAAACTTCCAAACTCTTCCGGTAACTTTGCCATACGTTTATTGTTTACCAGGCGCAAAATTTCCCACTCATCATGAGAACCTTTGCTAAAGTTGATACTTGCCCGGATGGTGTAGTAACGGAAGAAGTCCTTACGACGCCGTTCCCATTCTTCCGCTTGCTGCTCATCCGGTATTTGCTTCGTCGGGTCTCTTTCGTCCTTTAACGGATAAGTGAAGTGTTCATGAAAAACAGGATCTGCATTGATTTTCCGGGCAAGATATTCTTCCACTCCAGCCGTTAGAGAGATTGTGCCCTCTTTTGTGAAAAAGTCCCGGACATCAGTCGGGCCAATAAAATAGTACGCTGAAAAACAATCACCGATGTCGGGCGGACGCTTACTGTCATCCGGCCGCGCATGGACATCTTCAACCAATACCTTTGTCCACATTCGCATATAGTCACCACCGGTGGGAGGGAATTTCTCTTTTAGAGTTTTCAACTCTTCGGGCGTGATTTTTAAATTTTTTGCGTGTTGATCAATGAGCCCTGTTCCTTCCTTGGATTCCATCTGGTACTGTGCAGGATTTAGGATCCAAAACGCGGTTCCCCAGGTCATCAACAGACGCTGCTGAGTATAATTTGCAATTTCAACGTTGGCCGGATAAAAACTCCCACTCCTGCTACTGATTGGACAACTGAGGTAGACAACCTGCCGGTCATCTACGATGGCGCGTCGTATGTCGCTTTGTATTAATTCAACCTGTTTGTCGAATATGTCTCTCCACTTGTTCGTCTGCCATTTGAAAATGATCCCGAGATCTTTGACAGGTTCACCAGTTTCAAATCCAGTTTCTTTTGAAGGAGTAGGCGCTGTATCTTTGGTTTTCACATTCGGATCGTTCGAACGGCCATTTTTTTTCATGCGAAGATCTCCACTAGGTTAAAAGGATGAAATGGGTTATTTAGTTGCCAATATCCATGCATAGGTGTTGGGGATGTTTCCCGAACAAGCGATGAAAGCGCAAACTCCGCATAGACCCCAATTCTTCAGCCTGGAACTAAAGTGTCCTGAAAACGCGGACCACTGGAGTGTAGCCAGATCCGCTTTCAAGTTTTCCGGTATCTGGTTGTTCAAGCGTTGCGCTGTATCCATTGCAACAACACTTTCTAATCGATGTTGATAGATTCCGCCGGCTGTAAAAAAGAAGAGCAGTAGTGCGCCGATCCGGGGTTCTACTCCCGCCAGAACAGAAACGCCCCCCAGGAACATCATGAGCATTCCAGCAATCGCAAAGAGTTTGGCCATTTGGGTTCGCTGCGGCTCTGGTTTCTTAGCGAACATGTACGCGGTGTGGTCTATCAACCATTGTCTGGCTGCAGGATCTCGCGTGTTTCTATAAAGCGCGTACAAATAAACATAACCAATGGCGATTCGCAGGATACACCACCCGAATTCATAGAGTGAGTCCGGCATATTAGAATTCTCCTGTTTTGGCCGCTGTCTTTGCGTCAACCTTAATCGACGTTTTTTTCTTTCGGGAACCCAATTGTTTTTTTACATCTTCATTCAAAATGGGGTTTAAAACGAGTTCATTCATCGTAAGGGCGCGATCACTAACACCGAGCATTCTTAGAAAGTCGAGTAAGCCGGGACGTGTATTGAAATAACCGGTAGGAGTGATTTGTTTATTGCTGTCCAATTCCGGTTTGATCTTACCTGTCTTGGGATCCAGCTCACCTTTCACGCTTAGCACGGGATCCTCTGACTCCAAATGAAGAATTGTCAGCGCTCTACCGAGCCCATCCATGTGCCCGGTGAGCATCGCCAGCTCCGCGATCTGGTGATCTTGCAGGCGGCTATATGCCGCTTCCGTACCAAGACCCGGAGAAGTATCCAGATGACGAACGCCGGCTGTAACTTCCGCGCGATTCTCTTTGTCAAGAGCCGCGCGCACGCTTCCCTCGACTTGATGAGCGGTATGAGGCTCCGTGATGAATCGATGGACCCAGGTCATAGTAGCCTTCTCAAGTTCAGAAAAAACACCCTCTGGCGCGTTTTCATGATCATTGATATAGAGGATTGCATTCTCCGCTTTTTGCAATGCAAGTTTTCTTGCGGATTGGGCTTGAGCCGCTGTCATGTCAGGTTTCGGGCCCCTCCCCACTCCATATAGATCCATGTAAGTGTTATAAAGAAACATCGTGTGATGCTCCAGTCCGTAACGGCTACGCGTTGTCTTGTATATTTTTTGGTAGACGATTTCTTTCAGGAGGCGCGAAACGAAGCCACCCGTTTGCGTTCCATTCCGCCATTCATCTTCATTGAAAAGCAATGGAAGAGAATAGGGAGGCTCGAAACGGGCGAGCTCCGGGTGGAGCATTAATGCATATACAAGGCTTCCCGGAAAATGAAAACCAAAACTCCATCCATAAACACCAACCTGTGCACCACCTACTGTTAAACCTTTATCCAGATCCTTGTCCATTTTTGTTTCATAGGTTTCCAGCGGAATTCTGGTTCCTTTTAGTGGAGCCGGTTCGACACTAACCGAACCATCCAGAATGGCTTCCAGAGGCACTTCGTGAGAAGGCGGAACGAGAGATGGAAGATTTTCTTTTCCCAATTCATTCAACTCGTTGATCCGTCTGATGACCGAATCGGGCAAAATGGCTTGCATGACTCCGGACAGAAAGCTCTCATCCGGAATATTCAACGCAGTAAATACACCGCTTAGAGCGACAAATTGTAAACAGAGGAAAGCGAGTTCCACGATCTGTGCATCGGTCTTCCGTTCATTTAATTCTTTCGACATTCCATCTTTGAATTGACTTGCAGCTTTCTTTGCTGTCTCCAAAGCCTCTTCAAGTGAGCCGCCGCTCATTAACGCGGAGGCCCGCGCGGTTCGCGCCGCGTTCAACTTCTCCATCCACTGTCCCTCGTCTGCGAACCGGGAGAGGTTATCCTCCTTTAATGCTTTTCTTAAGTTCATGTACTGCGCATCGCTATACAGTTTGGGATTTGTCGCAAACGCATCTGCGAATTGAAGAACCTCACGTTCGACAGGCGTGTACAGGTCCGGTCTGTTCGCATGGTTCAACACGTTTACAAGTTTTGCGGCAAAGTCGCTTTCAGAAGCTCCTTGCTGACGTGCAGTCAAAAAACCCAGGACAGAATGATGAGTCATCGAATACCAGCAATGGCGGCGATGTGCGATCAAAGAGATGACAAGTTCTCTGGTGATACGATTCAAAAAGCCGGAAACTTGTATTCCATTCCGAAAGGAAGGCAGATCAAAAATTAGTGTCGTTGAGAAATTGAGCTGTTGTTCAAATATTCCAGGAATCTGCAGAAAAAAACGGGCGAGATGGTTGGGGAATGGCTGTGGATTCAGATTACCGCTCCAGATCCAATCACTCATGGACTGGAGGCCTTTCATCCAATTTGCATTTCCCAAAGAAAGGTCGGCGTCATGCAAAGGCAGGGAACAGGGTGGTCTCCCATTTTGACTGAGTGGCTCGATCGTCGATGGCATTTCAATTCCTCCTGTCTACTGAGTCGCGACAATTTGACCGGCTGGATCAACGAAGAAAGTTTCGAGAGGTGGCAAATTCAGTCTTTCCCGTCCCTTTATGATGAGCTCTTGCAATCGTTTGATTTCGGAGACTGCCTTCGGATTGGATCGCCATTCGGCCGGAATGTTGAGCACTCCTCCATGTTCCGGAGGAGCAAGTCCCCGAACCAACGATCTTTTAATGACGCGATGTTGACGAGTATCCATGCCCGCAGTTTCCGGCCTTGAGGGATCTATGTCGACTCCTGAAGCTGCTCCTCTTGTGGAGACTTGATCGAGTTCAGGAATCAATACCCAAAGTTGTTGTGCCTGATAACTTTCAATCGAGCCTGCAAGATTTGCTTGAATTCCTCGAAAATGACAGTAATTTACAAAAAATCTCAGATCTTCAAGACCCATGATTCCTTGCTGCACCAATCCACCACGCTTTCGAAAACGATTGACGTCAATCATTTCTGAACCGGATGTATCAATTAGACAGACATTGGAAACTTTGGATAAAATCGAAGTATCGATCATGATTTGATTTGCCTCTGCGTCAGCCGTCGCGTCCACCATAGCTTTAATCACCGCGCGATTCGTGCTATCCCCCTCGCCCGCAAGCCCAGGGAAGTACTGGCCATGAGGAAAAAGCTCATTGACTCGAATCGAAGTGCTATTTGATCCTTCCGGCAAAACGCCACGCTTAATTAATGCGCCGAGCGAAACCTGAGCCTGATCTGAAAAAAGGAACTGACCATTTTCATCTCTAAGGGTCTGGACCGAAAACTCTTTGAGATCAAATGAAAGCGGATCATCAGAAGGACACGGGTAAAATTCACGCAGTTCAACCAGGACTTTGCGGACATCTGCATCGGTCTTTCGTTCATTCCAGAGCCTCATATTTTGAGCAAACAACACGCTCATGACCTGGCTATGACTAAATTGCTCAGTCCTTTGAAGTGTGGTCACGACTTCGGCGACCACCTCCTTTAACTTTTGAACCGCCATCCCATCCACACCCACTTTGATGAGGTTGACTGGATGAACCCGCGTACCCATTGAACAGGCAACACCAATTGCAGCCTGCGCCGCCTTACCGGCAATTTCGTACGGGGATTTTTCAATCGCTTGTCCAGTTTCCGAACGCCGGAAGAGCAACTGGTCTTCACCTATGTTTGTGCTAAGTAGAACTTCAAGATCTCTCTTGAAATCAAGAACAGCATCACTAATCGCCATAATGTGACGTGGTTTAATGTTCCCTAATGCGCTTTTCGGATCTTCACTATCAACGATTCTTGCCCCTCCCAAAACGGCTTCCCTTGCTTCCTGGGCATTAAAAACACTGCAGAGTAACTTTCTGTTTCTAAGGTTCATAATTCGACTCCTCGTCCAAATAAACGGTTAACGATGTTATTCATAGCTCCGCCTGGCCAGTTACATCTATCAAAAATCATGCCCTGATGTGTTTTTAAAAAATTGCAAACTATATCCGACGACAACTTGGTGAACTTAGATTTGAGAGAGTTCGAACTGGATTGTTGACAAAAACAACAGCCTTAAAGACGAACAAATATTCTCCGACGAGGGCCTGGCTGTGTTGTAAACGTCAACAATGGACTTACAGAAGATTATTCTGGGGACAGATTTCTCAGTCAGCGCGCATCTTCCGGGCATGGCATGTTCCTTGATAGTCAGGTCATAACAATAAAGGAGAAACCTATGGATCAAGTAAACTCGCCTCAGAATGGCACCGGAACGAATCTAGTTTTTGATCAGTACAAGCTTCTCACCGACTTACTAAAGCATGAGGAGGTTCTTATCTGGCAGCGAAATCAGTTTTTCTTCGCGTTTAACGGAGCGTTGCTGGCTGTGTTTGGATGGCTGAAGTCGACGCCAAAAGAGTCAAAAGAGGCTACTATATTCCCACCTGAATTTGCGATCTGGGCTTGCATCATTGGGATTTGTATGTGCCTTTTCTGGTTTCTTGTAATTCAACGTGGGCGCGCATTTTACGATCACTGGTTTGAACAGCTTAAACACTTAGAAAACAAAATCACAATTCTAAAGATCTTTGGCACAGCAGAAGAATATTTCGCGGGCAAAGCAGTGAACTTGAGTAATAAATCTCATTCTTTGCCGCTGCTCGCGGGGTGTAAAATAGCTTTTGTGGCTTCTGCTGCCTCTCTGATTTTTGCCGTGGCCTGGGTATTTCTCGCCCTGCATTTTTGGAGGAATTCATAGAATGAATTCTTATGATTAAGAAAGTCGAATCGATCAACCTGTGTTCTGGAAGTTCTCCCGGTTCAGAGATTGCAATCAGGGGTACACGATATGTGTATGATCATCAAGGACCTGGTATTCTGCTCACCGCTGGAATTCATGGAGATGAAGCTACTGCCCCAGCTGCATTGTGGTACCTGCAGGAACAACTGGAGCGCGAATCACTTTCAGGAACGGTGACGGTGTTACCCTGCGTTAATGTTCTAGCCGTACGGGCCAGCTCAAGGTTAACTCCGCAGGAAAAGTCAGATCTGAATCGCTGCTTTCCTGGCCGAAAGGATGGATCATTAGCAGAACGGCTTGCAGTTTGCCTCGTTGAAGTGTTGGATAACCATGATGCGCTGATTGATGTTCATACAGCTGGATGGTCTGTTCCCTTCATACTTCTGGATCCTACTTCTGATTCCGATTTGAGAGCTCGAGTGATTTCTTGGGCGCGGGCCGCATCACTGCCGCTGGTGGATGAAATGTTAACAAAACACTTCGAGTTGCAGGGACTCGGTTCAAGTTGGTCCGCCTGGGCAATGTCTAAAAAGAAGTCGGCTTTCACTATGGAATTGTCCGGATTTCACACGCTTGAAAGTGCAACCGCAAAGGCAGGAGCTGAAAGTTTGCTTGCTGTTTTACGGGCTGGATCTCTACTGGCTGAGGCGGCCCCTGCTCCGGATAAACTGCCATTCAGGCATGAGATTTATTCAGGAACAGGTGGCTTGTTTGAGGCATTTTGCCGTCCGGGCGACTATCTTTATTATGGCCAAACGATCGGCGTCGTTCGATCTCTGGACGGAACCATTCAAGAAACAATACTTTCAAGCGGCGATGGGCTTCTGCTGGCATTACAGCCGATTTCGGCTGTCCATGTAGGATCATACCTGGCAACCATTGCAATACAAGAATAATTGACCACGCAATCTTTGTGCTTGACCTGAAAATCGTGAAGTGGGTGCATGATTAGTTAGGCGACACGATGGCTCGTTTCGCCATCGGGATCCAACTTCCGTAGGTTAGGACGCGCCAAAGCCATTCCAGCGGTCCAAACTGGAAGCGATCTAGCCATGCGCGGCTGCCCACAACTTGAAAAAGGTAGACAACAATGCCCAGTGGTATATACAGTGTTGGGCCCATTGTGCCCCCAAGCCCCAATCCTGTCCCGTAGAAAATCAGAGTGCAGATGACGCTCTGCCCAACGTAGTTCGTAAACGCCATGCGGCCAACGGGAGCAAAAAGTTGTAGAAGCTTACTGCCGTTTGGACCGATCCAGAGCAGGCTAAGGACACATATATAACCCGCGCTCAAGGGGAGGATGGCAACTGCTGCGATTACTGCATGCAGCATGGACTCCGACACAAAAGTTTTTGCGTAGATCACGTTCAGGGGGAGACCGATAGCAATTCCCAAAACAGCCACACGTTTCACGATGGGGCGGTACGCGTGCAGTTTCTTATAGATTTCGTTCCGGCCGATGTAGAAGCCCAGCAGAAAACAACCAAAGATCTTAAAAATCATACCGCTGGTAATGACATAATCCAGTTGAGCAAACCAGCTGCTGAAGTTGAGGCATACAATCTCTGCAAGGTTACCGTTCTTCCAAATATCGATCCGCGTATCTGGAGTGAAACCAAAGTGACCAAAAAGCATATCTTGTGGAGCCGTAAAAGACCCGCGAGGAATTGCATCGAAGAGCTTGATAGCGACCGGCGCCAGCAGAGCCAGCAACGAAAACAAGAGGATTGTTCGATTCCGAACCTTGAGAAAGAGTAGAAGCAGCGCTCCGCAGAATGCATAAAATTGAAGAATGTCGTCGTGCCAGAAGAGAACCGCGTGTGCCACGCCAATCAGATACAAAAAAGACATGCGCCTGACAAAAAATCGATGGAACCCCAACCCCTTCGCTTGCGTGCGGGCCAGCAGGATCGAGAACCCTATTCCAAATAGGATCGAGAAGATGGTATAAAACTTCCCCTCGATTAGCATCAGTTCGAGGAAATCAAGCACTTTATCCGTCGAATATGTGTTCAACCTCATTTTTTCTGAGTCGCGCAAGTAAACGTAAAGGGAGTAGAGGATCATGTTAGCAGTAACGATCCCCAGCAGTGCGAAGCCTCGGAGGATATCGAGGAAATCATATCGTTCCTGCCCGGGAGTCGGTGCTAATCTGCTTGGTTCCGGAGTCTGAAAGTCCATGAGATGTCTAGTTATGGGGCATCTACGTACTCGTGAGCGTTCCCGTAACGGCTGAATCGTCTGAACGGCTTGTTGGTGAGAATCGTGGAACCGCCTGGATCGTTTCAATCAGATATTTCTGCATTTCAGAAACGGAAGGGTAACGGTCCGCGCGATTTTTTGCGATGCATTTCTGGAGCACTGAATCGAGCCGTTTGATTTCAGGCGATTCTCCTTCCAGGTGATACTCCTGCTGCAGGATGGCAATGGCTACATCCGTATGTGTTTTCCCTGTGAACGGCAGGGCTCCGGTTAGAGCTTCCACCACCATCACTCCCAGCGAAAAAATGTCTGTTCGTTCATCGACCTCTTCGGCGACGATTTGTTCCGGGGACATGTAGAACAAAGTTCCCATTGCAGTGCCTGGCGCCGTTAACGTTCCTGATTTCGAAGCATCGATGGCTTTCATTTTTGCGAGTCCAAAGTCAAGAATCTTCAAAATGGAATGATTCTTTTGTCCTTTACTGATGAAAACATTCTCCGGTTTCAAATCGCGATGAATCACGCCGAGCTTGTGAGCCGCTTTCACCCCTTCCAGGATTTGATCAAACCAATTTGCAGCCAGGGCGGGCGAAAGATTTCCACTTTCCTGAAGAGAGGATCTCAGACTGGTACCATCCAGCAGTTCCATTGCGAGATAAGCGCCCTTTCCAACTCCACCGAAGTCATGGATCGTTATTATGTTTGGATGTTGTAAACGCGCCGATGCGCGTGCTTCCCTTTCAAAACGGCGGATTGCATGGTTATCCCCAAACATGCTTCCTATCATGATTTTCATCGCGATGTCACGACTCAACCGAAGGTCTGTGGCCCGGTAGACTGCCCCCATGCCACCTTTTCCAATCAGCGCATTCAAATGGTACTTTCCATCAATGATTCGTTCTACCGGCAGCGTCAGTATGAGCTCTGTTCCGTCCTGACCACAGATTCGATCCTGACTGTCAAAACAGGTTCCGCACGCGGGGCATTCCTTCAAAAGATTTCGCTTTTCTTCAGTTAGATGCGAAAGCACATCACGCTGCACCCGATTGCCTTCGTCCACTTTTTCTTTCAGCAGCAGATTTTCATGCAGGATCGCCATTTGTCCGGCTAAAGCTTCGAGCAATCTACGGTCTGCAGCTGAGTACGGTTCCTCCGATCTTTTTTCTCCCAGCAACAAAACACCTTTGACGCGTTGATCCGATCCCATCATGGGAACAGCCAGATGGATTCCCAGGTGTTCAAACCATTCCTTTTCTTCTTGCGGCAACGCGGTGCGATTTGTGAGGAAGTTCTGGGACTTTCCTTCCAGTTCTAAAGTGCGAACCCATTCCGAGTCTTCCGATACATTTTGGATGTCCGGACGTTCATCCGATGAATATCCCAGGATGAAGCCACCCCGTTCCTTCTGTTTGTAATGAACAAAAATCTTTCTAGGATGTAGCGCCGATTCTAATTGGGAACTGACCCATCTGGCAACTTCATTCATGGAAGTGAAGTTTTTGATTTCATCACCCAGGTTCATCAAAATCCTTTCGCTGTTATATGCTTCCCGGAAAAATTTGCGATCAAGAGCTTCCAATAATCTTTTCCTGAACAGCAGTCCGGCTGCTCCGGCAACCAGCATGAAGATGTAGTAGTAGTGACTGAACAATACCTCCGGGATGGACCGGTGACGTTGAGCCCGGAGCGCCAGAAAAAGCAGAATCACCGGAAGGTAGATGAAGATTTGCAACATTTTTTTTGCGAAGAGATATCGAACTCCTTTGCGTACAACGACCTGAATCTCAAACATGCGGTGTTTTACAATCGCGTATGCAGCGGTGGTAGGAATGAGAACAAGGGCAAAGTTTGCGATAAGGAACAGGTTGTCATGCGCGGCTCGCGTTGGGGCAAAGGGAAGTCGCGCACGGAAGGAATAATCGAGGACGGAGTAGACAACGAAGGGCAACAACCCCAGGACCGAGCCGTAAACAACCCATTGTATGCGGCGGCGTTGATCCGGATCCTGGACCAGTCTGTAATTTCGCGCAACCACAATGCAGAGCGCTGGCAAAACAATCAAATTGACCAAAGGTATCAGTTTTTCCAATGAAGTGATGAGCGTGTAATGTTGAAACAAGAATTGAGCGCCCTGGCGAGGATCCCAGAAAAGAATTGCGCGCGTGACGGTGAAAAATGCGATGAGAGAGATTACCCACATATATATGGCTTTCTTTACAATCGACCAGAACCGCGATTCCGGGATCCCCGGCGGGAAGCGGTAATAAAAGTGAAATCCCGTTGCCATAGGCAAGGGGCTGAACGCGATCAGCCAAACGAAAGAGATCAGCCGGAGCTCAGTCGGGCCAAAATCATATTGCATGAGATTCATCACCGGCAGTATTTGTATCAGGCTGCCGCTGAGCCAGGTAAGAGTAAACAGTTGTGTAGTCTTTTGATCCGGCTTTAGCAGACCGATCCAAACGGCACATTCAAAAGAAACGAAAGCTGCAAAAAACAGAATGAGTATGGAAATAAGACGTTGAGTGTCCCGATGCGAATTTGGGTAAAGCTGAACATCAGACTCTGAAGCACCACGCTTGATTCGCAATGTGTACGATTGAAGCGGTTCGAGCGCAAGCAATGTATCGCTCCAAATCCCCAATCTCCCAAAATTTTTGTCGTGATTAACTTCTATGATTTGATCGCCCTGCTTGAGTTTGTATGCGGCAGGCCCATTCGGATCGACTTGTTTTACAAAACAGGTCTCCTTGCGACATTCATACTCCCAGCCAGTATCAATGTCCGTGGAACCGTAACGGTATATAACAATGCCAACTACTACAAAGGCCGCAGCCACCAGGGAGCCATAGATAAGGACAAACCAGAAGAACGGATGCTTCCCACGAAGGCCCATTTCTTATGAGTTTACACCCTTCGGGTAAATCCCAAATAACAAGAACGAAATTTCAAATAAGATTCAAAAACCAAGGCTCAATTTTCAAACCATGCCTCAGCCAGCCTGTTTGGTCATTGGAAATCTTGAGAATTGAAAATTATTTGTATTTTGGAATTTGTGATTTGGATATTCACTTCATGAGCGTTCAGTCAGTATCGAAAGATAGGGTTTCCAGGGCCCCACATTTTCTCGCTGATGTTTGGCGATGGTTCGAAATATCTGATTGATGTGATCGAGGTCGTGCACAACCCAGCTAGCAAGATGCTGTTCGAGCGTAACTTTTCCGAGTGCGGGATGAGTACCTGTACGGGCCAGATCTCCAAATGCGAGTTTCAACATCTGCAGATCTGTTAAATTCTGGCGACGCAGATGATCGAATTCTTGCAGCAATGCCTGCACGGATTTTCCTTCACTTGATACAAACATTGCTTCCCGGTCAAATGGATCGAACGGACGACTTTCGCCGTGTTCCAGAATTATTTTTGTGCGGGGAATCCAATCCGTTTTCTCGCCATGAATTAGATGCCCGATCACATCGAATGGACTCCACGTTCCCGGACCTTCATTGCTTCGGATCAAGGGTTCGGGAAGATCATCGCAAAGAGCGATCAGGATCGCCGGTGTTTTTTCGAGCAGTTTGATTGCTTGATTTAGATCGAATGTCATCACTGAATATTAAGCTTAACAATTTGTAGCGCCCGCTTCCAGCTGTCCAATCGTCCGAATACCTAAAATTCCTTTGTCAGCCGGAGGCCGGAGACTGTCCGAAAAGTCCGGAGTTGGGTGGTTCTAGAAGTTCATCCGCAAAGTCGACGTTTTAAACAATTTTAACCTGAGTCTGGTTAGCAATTGT
>JAKEFK010000370.1 GCA_022616075.1 bacterium | reverse complement strand
GCAGCATCCACTTTCACCTTCCCTGTAAGTTTCTCCAGCTCTTTATCGAGCTCTTCTCCCTCGCTGACCATCAATTTATCATGTGCCGCCAGCTTATCCGACTCATCCTGGACCGCCTGAGCAGCGGAATCAAAAGTGCTCATCGCACCATCAATATTGTATTTGTCGGTGATCTCCAGCATCCTTTTTTGAGCGTCATTCATCGCAGCAACCGCCTTCAATTCACCCAGTCTGCGAATCTTATCCTGTACCTTTTCCTCTTCCACTTTTAGTTTGGCTCTTGCTGCATCGGCCCGAACTTTGGAAGTTTTCCATGTCGTATCAGCGCGTTCCATTTCCGCTTGGGCTTCCATCTGAAGCTGCAAAGCCCGACGGGCCAGCTTCTCATTTCCCTGACGCAAAGCTTCTTCAGCCTGCATCTGCAAAGTCTTCACCCGTTCCTTTTTTACTTTGGCTTCACGCTCCGCCCGCGCTTCAAAACCGAGAGTCATGGCTGTCGCTTCTCGAAGCGTCTTCAAACTGTCGAGCATTTCACGAACCGTTTGCTCTAACATGGGAATCGTCATCTGGGATTCAGTCTTACCCATCATCCAGTTGAACATGGCAGCAAACATCCGCCTTACGCGCTGAAACATTTCGTTACCTCCTCATGCTTCCGGGCAGGCTTTCACCTTGCGCGATTATATCATAAGGATAAGACGCATCCTGCCAAGAAGAGTTCCAGTTGTTCAAGAGGTTCAAAGTGTTGAAGGTGTTTAGTAAAAGCCCGCAACTCTTTGAACACTTTTCATCCCTTTCTCAGCTTGACAAGAATACCCTTTCCGCTAAGATTGATTTTTCATTCACGAGTCGTTATTCATAAATAGAGAGGAAGAATGACCGAAGGTCCGAAACCTGGATTGGAACCCCCTGTAAAACCTGCTCCGGCCAAGAAAGAAGAGAAAGTATCGCGAAGAAGTTTTGTCACCTGGTTGGCAATTGCGTGGGGCGCGTTTACTGCCGCGATGGGAGTTGCTGCCACAGCGACCATGCGCTTTATGTTTCCCAACGTATTGTTTGAACCGCCCGCGACCTTTAAGGCTGGTTTTCCTGAAGATTACGCTGTAGGAAAAGTGGATGAACGATGGAAAGAAAAGCAGAGTACCTGGATCGTGCGGACTCCGGAAATCATTTACGCTTTGAGCACAACATGCACACACTTAGGTTGCACTCCCAACTGGCTTGAAGCAGAGGGAAAATTCAAATGTCCGTGCCACGGAAGCGGCTTCTATCCTACCGGAATCAATTTTGAGGGTCCTGCGCCCCGTCCACTGGAACGATGGAGAATTACCCTGTCCGATGATGGCCAGTTGATCGTGGATAAGAGTAAAAAGTTTCAGCAAGAAAAAGGCGAATGGAATGATTCTGAGTCGTTCGTTCGTGTTTAAGAGCGCTAGGGAGTAAATATGGCTGCACCGAAAAGAGGAATCTGGTCCCAAATCATCCGCTCGCAAGTTTGGAAATCTATTTTCCGCCACGCAGTGCCGAAAGATACACGCGGAAGAGCTCTCGCAGTTTTGAATAATGTATTTTTGCATCTTCATCCTGTTCGCATCAGAAAATCAGGAATAGCGCTTGGTTACACATGGTGCATGGGCGGGTTAACTTTCTTCCTCTTTCTTGTGGAAACCTTTACGGGTTTGCTTTTGATGTTTTACTACCGCCCCACTCTGGAATATGCGTATATGGATATCGTGGAATTGGGGGAACAGATTCCACTGGGAATCATGCGTGAGCTGCACCGGTGGGGAGCGCACGCGATGGTGATTTCTGTTTGGCTTCACATGTTGCGGGTTTTCTTGACCGGCAGTTATAAACCACCCCGCGAATTCAACTGGGTGGTGGGTGTCATCTTGCTTGTCCTCACTTTGCTGCTGAGCTTCACGGGTTATCTCTTACCGTGGGATCAGCTCGCAATCTGGGCGATCACGGTTGGATCAAATATGGCGCGCGCGACACCGTTTCTTGGTCATGAAGGACCGGGCGCAAGTTTATTGAAGCTGGGCGATGTTGCGTTGGTGCATGCGGGAGATGACGCGCGTTTTGCTTTGTTGGCCGGACGATTTGTAGGCGCGGGCGCTTTACTCCGTTTCTATGTGCTCCATTGTGTGGCAATTCCCGTTGTGGCTGCGATTTTGATGGCTGTGCACTTCTGGCGCGTTCGAAAAGACGGCGGAATTTCCGGTCCTATGTAAAGGAGGATCCATGGAGTACTTTAAGGCCGTCATTAACTGGATCACCAAGCCTGAAATTTTGATCACTGCATCCATGATCATTTTCACCGGACTCCTTTTCACGCGAAAAATATGGACTCCACTGTGGGCAAAAATTCTTTTTGCTTTGGGAGCAGTCTTCATGGTCCTCAGCATGACCGATCCCAATTTCCGCGAAATCGTCATCAAGCCGGACAACGTTCCGATTGTGGCAATGCTTTTTCTGGTTGGCTTTTTTGTCTGGTACGGGTTGTATAAAGGAAAGGCAAACGATGATCGAATGGCTCAAGGGTTGCCACCCAAGGAAGTAGAAGACAATGAAAAGGTCCTGGTATGGCCAAATCTCGTTTACACAGAACTGATCTGTCTTGTAATTTTTTCGTTTGTGCTGGCCGTTTGGGGTATTGGATTAAAGGCTCCGCTGGAACAACCGGCAAATCCGGCTGAATCACCCAACCCGTCCAAGGCCCCCTGGTACTTTCTCGGATTGCAAGAAATGCTTGTGTATTACGATCCCTGGCTTGCCGGAGTTGTGTTTCCAGGACTTATCATTTTTGGACTGATGGCAATTCCTTTCATAGACGTAAATCCGAAAGGGAGCGGCTACTACACTTTTAAAGAGCGAAAATGGGAAATCTCAATTTTCCTTTTCGGTTTTGTGATTCTTTGGGTGCTGTTAATTGTTCTTGGCACATTCTTACGCGGGCCCAACTGGAACTTTTTCGGACCCTATGAATACTGGGATGTGCACAAAGTTCTGGTCTTGAACAATATCAATCTGTCCGAATACTTCTGGGTCATGCTGCTAAAACAGGGATTGCCCACGCAATGGTGGCTCCGCGAAATTGTTGGATTTGTCATTGTGGGGGTGTATACGTTTGTACTTCCTGTAGTTCTGGCAAAAACTGTTTTCAAACGTTTTTATTTGCGGATGGGGCCGGCCCGTTTTTACATCGGCGCCCTGTTGTTCTTAAGCATGGTTGCCTTGCCCTTGAAAATGTACATGCGGTGGTTGTTCAACCTGAAATACATCATCGCAATCCCCGAAGCATTTTTTAACATATAAATGTTCTTATTTAACGCAGAGACGCGGAGACGCAGAGCTAAAAAAGAGAAGAATTTTTTGATTTTCTCTGCGGCTCTGCGCCTCTGCGTTAAAAATAAAGGTTGGGTGCATGCCTAAAAGAGATCCAGATCACGCATTCGATATTTTTCGTCTGAACATGTGGTTTGCTATTACCAGCATCCTGTTGTTTATCTCCTTTGTCTGGATGATGTGGCAGGATTTCGGAAAAGAGTGGAAACATTTTCAGGCTGAGTTCCGCCGCCTGGACCTTGCTAAGACAAAAGCCGCAGGAGTGCAGGAAGCGCAGTCCTTACAATCCAATCCCGAATATCAAAAGGTCCTGGCAGAGAAGAAAGCTGCGACGGAACAGCTGCAGCAACAGCGATCCGATTTGAAAAAAGCCCAGGATGAACTAACCGATTTTCAGGGAACATGGTACAAAGCGGATCAAGCTCACAAATTCCAAAAGGCGGAATATGAAGCACAACGCTATGAGTATGAAGAGGCTGTGGCTGACCATCCCAAAGATGCGCCTGATGAGAAAAAGAAACTGGACAAGATCTTTGAGAAGCTACAAGAATTTTCCGCAGAAAACGATGAAGTAACCGAGAAAAAAGCGGCGTTGGAAGCACGCGTAGAACAATTCACCAAGCGGATCGCCGAGCTGGAAAAAGAAGAAAGCAGGTTAGCAACAAAGCTGGAACGGCTCCGTCGTAAGGAAGAAACAATAAAGCCGAGCGTAGCAAATGTCGTGCGCAATCTTCCTCTTATGGATTTCTTGAATCCCTCGATCAAAATCCAGCAGGTTGTGGTGAATAATCAGTTCGAAGATCTGAATTTTACAACAGTTCCGCGAGTTGATCGTTGCATGACCTGTCACGTTCCGATTGACCAGGAAGGATTCGAAGCAGGGGCAACAGTTGACGGTTATCGCGAAAAAATTCATCAGCCGTACGTATCGCATCCCAAGCTCGATCTGTACGTCGCTTCCGGATCCAAACATCCGATGGAACGTTTCGGGTGCACCGGCTGTCATCTCGGCCGGGGAAGAGCCACGGATTTTGTCACGACAGTGCACATACCGGACAACGAAGAGGAGAAAAAACGCTGGGAAAAGGAATATCACTGGCACAAACTTCACCATTGGGATACGCCGATGTACACAACCGGTATGGTCGAAGCATCGTGCATCAAATGTCATACAGGGGTAGCCCAAATCCCTGAAGGGAACAAAATCAATGTCGCCCGTTCGTTGTTCATAGACAACGGATGTCACGGCTGTCATTTAACAAAAGGGTTTGAAAACCTGCCAAAAGTTGGTCCCGATCTAAGGCACATCAGCAGTAAAGTCAATAAAGAGTGGGCCATGAAATGGGTGGAGAACCCAACAGCATTCCGTCCCACAACGCGGATGCCGAAGTACTTCCATAACTCCAACAATAGTTCTCCGGATGATATTGCAAGAAGCCAGATGGAAGTGAAAGCGATGGTGGAGTACCTCTTCTCCAAATCGGAAGAGATTCCCTACCCGGCTATCGCGGTGACCGGTGATGCTGCAAACGGTCAAAAACTCGTGCGCGAGATCGGATGTGTAGGATGCCATTTGATGGATGGCGAAAAAATGCCCAAAGTCGGATCGCGAAGACGTTTTGGTCCGGCGCTTGTGAAACTTGGATCGAAGGTCAAACCCGAATGGCTATACCACTGGTTGAAAGAACCGCGCCATTATGCTCCCGGAACACGAATGCCGAACATGAGACTTACCGATCAAGAAGCGATGGATATCGCGGCTTACTTGCTTACGTTGCGGGATGCGGCATGGGAAGCCCAGCCGGCGCCTGCTGCAAAGGAAAGCTATCTAAAAGATGAAATCCTCTACTACTTAAAACGGCAATACGGTCTGTCAGCGGAACAGGAATACAGCAAAATGTCCGCTGAGCAAAAGTGGACATTCCTGGGAGATAAGCTCGTTCAGAGATACGGATGCGCGGGATGTCATTTGATTTCGGGTTTGGAAAACGCCAAAGGAATTGGTACTTCCCTTACTGAAGAAGGCAGCAAACTCCTGACGAAATTTGATTTTGGATTCGTTCACGTTGAACATTCTGTGCCCGCATGGATCACACAAAAACTTCATGATCCACGCTCCTTTGATAAGGATCGTGTGAAACGGTGGGATGAAAAACTCATGATGCCGAATTTCGGGTTTAACGATGATGAGAAACAGCATCTGACCATGCTGATCATGGGTCTCACGAAAGAGATTGTTCCGGCGGAAGCTCGAAAGGTGCTGGCAGCGCAGGAACAAGTTGCTGAAAAAGGCCGCTGGTTGGTGATGGAAAAGAATTGCGTCGCCTGTCATAACATTGATGGCTGGGGCGGCGAGATTCAAACCGTCATTACAGAAGAGGGAATGGCCCCGCCGGAGCTTCTGAACGAAGGAGAAAAAGTTCAATCAGACTGGCTCTTCGAGTTTCTAAAATCACCCGGAAAAATTCGTCCATGGCTTAACGTTCGAATGCCGAATTTCCGGTTATCGGATGAAGAAGCAAACACGCTTGTGCAATTTTTCATGGCTTCCGGTAAAGTCGGACCCTTTAATGCTCCTCCCGATGTCAATGTGCATCTTGGCGAAGGACAACAAGTCTTTACGACGTTTCAATGTTCTTCCTGTCACGTTGTTGGCGGGCAGGTACCCGAAGGAAAAACTTCCGCCGATCTCGCTCCGGATCTAACGATGACGAGTTCGCGCCTCAGGGCGGAGTGGATTCTAAAATGGCTGGATGATCCGCAACAGCTTCTTCCCGGAACGCGAATGCCGGACTTTTTTCCGGAAGCAGCCATCCCGGATGTTTTGAATGGAGATTCGTTGCAGCAGCGGATCGCAATTCGAAATTATCTATTCAGCATTGGCAAAGGACCGCAAGCATCGATCGCTCCGGATCTTCCCTTCCGGATTCCGGGGCGCGCGGAAGAACCCGCTACGGCGCCAACAACCACGCCCGCCTCGCAATGAATTCTTCACCGCAGAGAGCGCAGAGACCGCACAGGAACAAATTGACTTCACTCAGCGTTCTCCGCGTCCTCTGCGGTGAAATATGAGCTTGTCTTGAACGGCACGCTACTTGTGTTCGCCCTCTCGCTGGCAATGTTTGCAGGCGCGTGGCTATTATTTGTTTGGTCCATTCGAAGAGTTGAAAAACACTACCTGAGTCATCATCGGGAAGAAAAATGACCGAAGAACCATCTTCAGCGCCTGTCGAAAACGAAATCGAAGCGCAAAAAGAGAAAAAGATTCTGATTATTTTCCGCTTTGTGTTCGTTCCGCTGCTTGTGGTGGGAATAGTCATTTTTATCATTGTTCTATTTGGAAATCTGGCCCTGAAAGAAAAATCGGTCAAAGACTACCTCTACGATATTAGAAGCGGAAGCAAGTCGGAACGTTGGCAGGCGGCCTATCATTTGTCGAACCTGCTTGCGAATCCCAAAAAAGACTATGAGGAGCAAGCGCGCAAGAACCTGCCGGAAATTCTATTGATTTACGATCAGGTAAAAGGGACCGACCCGGAAATCCGGCGCTATCTCGCTTTAACACTGGGCAGATTGCGGGATCCGCGCGCGGTGCCGGCGCTGATCGATTCAGCAAACGATAACGATTCGCAAACCGTAATCTGGTCACTCTGGGCCCTGGGTTCGATTGGGGACCGGGAAGCCACGCCCGTGCTGCTGGAAAAATTGGAAAACACAGATCCCGGGATCCGGATCATGAGCGCCTACGCGCTAGGAGTGCTCAACGACACAAAAGCAGTTCCGGCGCTGCAAGGTCATCTGGATGATTCCTCGGCCGAAGTTTCCTGGAATGCGGCGATTGCGCTTGCCAGACTCGGCGATCCTTCCGGTGCCTCGCTGCTGTCGAAAATGATGGACCGAGCTTACCTCGCTTCTTTTCCAAAGATGAGCGAACCCAGCAAGAAGGAATTGATGACAAATGCCATCAAAGCGGCCGCTAAACTCCACCATCCCCAGCTAACAGAACAGATCAAAGCGATCAGCACCACCGATCCGGACCCGGGTGTCCGAAACGAAGCCATTCAAGCGCTGCGTTAGCGGAAGGCAGGCTCGGCTTCCAGCCTGCGCTACGAGCGAGGGCGTCTCATCCACATTTTTCATATAAAGGAAGCATGCTCAAAAACTACAAAGCGCGAGCGTCCTCTTAAAAGTGGCTTTTAGGACGGAATTCGCCTGAACCTGGAAAGTGCAGGGGTTTGCTGAACCGTTGCAAGCAACAGCCGATCCGGTCCCATCGTGCCAGCCGACAAATTCGTTGAATTTATCGTGCCACATTGTATTTTGGTTGTGTTTGTGGTTGGAGCCGTACCAGATAGAACTCCTTGCACCGAACCGGTTCCGGATCCATCCTTTTGAACAGTCAGCGTGACAGGAATACTGAATCTTGCTTTGAGAAGGGAGCTCTGATTCAGTGTAAAACTACAACCAGCGGTGACTGCATTGCAAACGCTCGCTGACCCCGTTGCATCGCGCCAATGGGCAAACCTGGCATTTACACCCTGTGCCAGAAAGCTCAACGGTGTTCCGGCAGCAATCTTTGCGGCGCAGGTGCCGGAATGTGTCTGACTTTGTCCATTATAGGAACATCTGATTATTTCTACCCTGTGGTGTTATTTTTGCCAATGATGACGCCGTCTCCGCTTCCAAGTCCGTCTACTGTCAACGTCTCGGCAGACACCAGCGCGCAATGAAGGCTCACGATCAGCACCATTGAAAAAAGTACTGAAAGGAATTTGGTCAGTTTCATGATCTTTCTCCTTTATTGAGTTGTTTGATGAATTGCATGAGCGAGCTATTGCTTGGCTGAAAACTCCTGGCTGATCTCGTTTTCGGAACCTTCGTGCCGGAAATCCCATTCATCATTCTTATTGTCGGTATCAATCTTCAGTGTGATTTTGTGGGGTTTCGAAAGATTCGTCGTTCGCAGTGTGATTACAATAGGCACATCTTTCAGCTCGCTTTGTCCGGGCGGAATGATACCGGATGACCATGTGCCAACCAGCGATCCATCGAAAAGGATTCTATTTATGCAGGGAACGCTGGAAGAGCTGCCGATATTTTTTACTATTGCCGGAACGGAGAGGCTCAACACTGTATCCACTGCGCGAAGGCTGAGATCGGTCAGTCTCACGGAACCGCCAAATCCGGGTAACAGATCAGGATGCTGCGGCATTTCAAACAGAGTGCTTGCCTCGTTGTTATTCTCATTGGTTTCAGCGACCAGATTTGCCGGGTCGAGTATTACACGATAACCTGCTCTCCTGGTGGAAAGCGGCATGCTCGATGAATCGTTGTAACCAAAGTTAGCTCCCGTTGAGCTGCACAAAATACTTGAGGATGGAGGAATCAGTTCGACGGGCGGTCCCCCATCGAGCGAACGAAAAATTTTGATCTTTGGCGTGGCAGTGTCGCCTGCTAACTTACAAAGAAGGTTCAAGCCAACTTCCAATTTATGCTGGCCTGTCAATGCGACACTGGACTGATTTACGCTAAGCGTTGCTGAAAAATCACTGGCTGCATATGCAAACACGCTAAAGAGCAGAAACACAGTAAATGGTAGAAATCTTTTCATTGGATCCTCTTTTTCTATTGAGAAGTGATTGATACGGATCGGATGGCGGAGTTATTGGCTTCATCCGATTCAGAAATTTGGTTGTCGACATCCAGATCTATCCGAACCGAATGCGGTCCGGCCCCCACGGGGGAAACCGTCAGTTCCAGGCCGGTCTGATTTGCAGGACGAGTCCCCAAACCTTTGAGTGACGGCACATCAAAACTCGATTTCAGTTGTCCATCTACTAGCACACGTCCTCTGGATGCTCGCGCAGACAGAAATCCAATGTTAATTACGGACATGCTGATTTTGAATTGATTGATTTGAGGCTGAATCAGCGGTGTGACGCCTACAAATGCAATGTCCGGCGCGACCTGCGAGTCTACGCTGTCGGAATTGTTTTGTTCATTCGTTTCAAACACTCTCAGTAGCGGATCGGCCAGTGCTCGAAAACGGACCGTTCTGGCACTTGATGGAACTGTGGCGGGAACCTGGATGCGGTTTCCTGCACCTGTATAAACTTGAAGCGCCTGATCGTCACAGCAAATCCGTTGTTCCTGTCCTTGATCTACTGCCTGAAATACGCGAAGCGTAGCGCTGGTCTGAGGACTGCCCGAAACTCTTAGATCAATTTGTAAAGTCACATCAATTGACGTTCCCGCGCGGATTTGCAGGTCCGTGATGTCGGCTGTTAAGTCTACAGCGAATGACCGCGCCGCAAATAGAACTACCAATGTAAAACAGGAAAGTTGAAGTATTCTCATCTTTCTTCCTCCTTGGATAAGAGATGCATAATGGCGTTCACAACGTTAAACGAGCCCGAACCGCTATTTAAAAAACGCCAGCACGTTCGAATCCGCGTTTAGCCTAAAAACACAGCTCGGATCTGTGCTGCCGTTGCAAATAGCAGCTGATCCTCCAGATGACCACCTCTCAAACGTTAGACCCCCCAGGGGGTTGGCAACCAAAATCAGTTTTTGTCCTGCAGCAAATTGTTTTAGCAAGCATGTCTTTGCCGAGGCGGTATTGACGCAAAGCTCAGCCCCTCCTACTTGCACTACTTTGCCGAAGCCGTTAATGGAAATCGTCAGTGTTGGGTTCTTGATGAATGTTCCCTTGATGGAACTGTTGGTGCTTATATCAAAAGAGCAGTTACTCTTCGATCCATTACAGCCGATCGCAGAACCAGTGCCACCTGACCATCCCAGGAAAGTACTCTCTGTTGAAGCCGTCGCGGAAAAGATGACCTCGGCTCCGGGAACAACTTTTTTCGAGCAAGCGTGGGGAGGCTGAATCGAGCATGCAAGCGTAGAACTTCCATCAGTAAATGTACCGCTAGCCTTGACGTTCCCTGCCCCATTGCCTTCCGTTATTGCTGTGATGTTATGGCCAAAAGTTGCTATTAAAGATGTTGTGACCTGCGTCAATTTGAGCTTGCAAGGGTTATTCTGCCCCACGCATTCTCCAGCACCCCCTGTTGGACTGATCCATCCTGCAAAGGTGAATCCTGAATTCGGCGTTGCTGTAATCACAATTTCGTTATCCGAGGTCGTTGTTTCAGAGCAATCGGTTCCACTTGTTCCACCACAGTTAATAACAGCTCCTCTTACCCGCGCTGTTTCTCCAATGACTTTTCCTCCTCCCTGAATGGATACATTTAACGTACCCTGAAACGCATAAGCCGAACTCCAAAACCCAAATGCAGAGACACCGAGCACAATAATTGAAATAATCCACCGTTTCATTGAAATCCTCCTTTTTGATTGCGCTGGTCGTTGTGATTTGGCAGCAGATGCAAAATTTCTTGTGTTGTTCGAACTCGACCAAATGTCATTCCGAAAATCTGTCGTCAGACTTGCCTGATCCTTCAATCGGATCATTTCGAAAACCTTCTCATGCTCATTCATATTGCTTTCTTCTGTACTACATCGTAATCAGGAGTTAAAACGAAGTCATTCAAAAACGGTACGGTTTTGGTAAAATTTCCATATGATTTTTCCGGCATGAAACCAATTGACCCATTAGCTTTCCTCCTTTCTGTCTGAATACCGTCGCGATGGTAAAATGGCAGACTGGTAAATTATGGATAACGATGTAACGCAATTGTTGATTGCCTGGAGTCGAGAGGATCGGGAAGCACTGGATCGCCTGGTGCCTCTGGTTTCTACACCGATTTTGGATTCGAAGACATACTGAAGATGGAAATATTCCTGTTGATCAGAAGCCTCCCGCTGCCGGCCCACGATGGATTCTGGAATCTGTTACACAAACCCCTTCGACACCTCCGAAAGGATGGAGTTGTAGCTCGGGATCCGCATCGCTGCAGGTTTATAACGGTGACAAATTCAGTTTCAGCTGGACTCCTCCGCCACAACAGATCGATGCCAACGGCTTTTCAACCTCCATCAGCGTGCAAGCCACTGCCGCCGGACCGAACAACAGGATCTCCAGACTAATCAAATGTGTCCGGCACCGGACTCACGTCGGATGTCCCTTCTGGTGAGCAACACGCGAATGCGAGCGGTACCGGGAGTGCTAACGCTTCAAAAACCCGTTTCCTTCAAGCCAAGTGGTTCCTATTCAGATATCGAAGTCCTTGTAGGGCTGCAATAGGGGGAAATCAGGTTTACATACAAATATCGGCGCGCTGATTGAGGATAAATGTCCTAAAGGTTCGATGCTCGATTTCTCCCCCTTATCAAGGGGGAGAGAAAGAGGGGTTGTCTTATTGGAGTGTTTTCCAACCTCCCCTCAATCCCCTCCTCCATAAGGAGGGGAGTCAGGTTTAGTTTTAAATACCGCCAAACCGATTGAGGCTGAATTAGAAGGAATTTGGTACAATACCTCACAAAGCATGAATCCTACGGTCACGGTGATTGTACCGGCATACAATGCGTCCGCTACGCTGTCGCTCTGTTTGAAGGCGCTGCTAGAGGAGCCGGAGCGAGAGATTATTGTGGTGGACGACTGTTCCACCGATACGACTCCAGAGATCGCGCGATCGATGGGGGTTCAGCTGATTCAAACAGCGAAGCGCTCAGGCCCTGCTGCGGCCCGCAATTTAGGCGCAGAAAAAGCGGCCGGCGAAATCCTCTTCTTCGTAGATGCGGATGTTGTGATCCACAAAAATTCCATTTCCCTGGTTCAAAATATTCTGCAAGACGAGAAACTTGCTGCTGTGTTCGGTTCTTACGATGATGAGCCTGCAGAAGAAAACTTTCTCTCTCAATACAAGAATCTTTTGCATCATTTCGTACATCACAACAGCAACGCTGACGCAAGCACGTTCTGGGCCGGATGCGGAGCTATCCGCAAAGATCTGTTCCTTTCCGTAAGTGGATTCAATGCGGAAATTTATCCTCATCCTTCAATTGAAGACATCGAGCTTGGTGTGCGATTGAGAAAAAAGAACCTACTCATTCGCCTGGACAAACGTCTTCAGGGTAAACATCTTAAAAAATGGAATGCCCTCTCGCTGTTAAGAGCGGACATTTTGTACCGGGCCTTCCCCTGGTCACGGCTGATTGCAGATATGGGTGAGGTTCCGAATGAGCTGAATTTGCACAGCTCACACCGTATCAGCGCGGTGCTTGCCGCACTATTCTTTGCCCTACTTCTCATAGGAGTTTTCTTTCCTTCCTGGTCGATCGTTGCCGAAGCAGTCCTATTGCTTGCACTGGTAATATTCTTGAACCGCTCCCTCTACGCATTTTTCTTGCGCAAGAAGGGTCTGATTTTCGTCACGGGCGCAATTTTCTGGCACATGTTCTATTACGTTTATAGTGGAATTGTTTTCGTATTCTGCTGGACGCGCTACCGTCTGCTACATTCCGGAGACCGTCCGTCTCTGCATCCTCTGCCAGCGAAAATCAATGAAAAAAGGTAACAAACGAACCAAATCGGCGGCCGCATTTTACGATATGGACGGCACGCTTGTAAAAACAAACCTGGTTCATGCGCTGCTTTTTCAGGCAAGAAACCAGCAAGGCGTTCTTCAGAGTATTACGCGCACAGCCCAAATTACAGCTTCCATTCCGATCTTTTTTCTGACCGACCTTTACAACAGATCTGTGTTTCAGGAAAAATTCTTTCGTTCTTATAAAGGAGAATCGGAAGACCGTTTGCATTTTCTGTCTGAAGAATTGTTCGAACAGGTGATTAAGCCATCCATTTTCCCGGGTGCAATCGATTTGATTGAGCGTTCGCGCAATATTGGATTGCGGCAGGTTCTGGTCACCGGCGCGCTGGACATCACGGTCGCGCCGCTTGCCCGCTATCTGCGGATCGATGATTGGATCACGAACCGCCTGGAATTCGTGGATGGTTTTGCAACAGGAAGATTGTTGCCTCCTGTGATGGTGAATGCAACGAAGGCCTCCTGGATTCGGACGTATGCAGAAAAGGAAGGTTTGAGCCTGCATGACAGCTACTGCTATACTGATAGTATTAGCGACTTACCTATGTTATCTGTAGTAGGACATCCGGCTGCGGTGAATCCGGATTTTCGTTTACGCAGCGCCGCCAATCAGAACAACTGGCCGATCCTGGATTTGACGTAGCGCGGACGTCCCGTCTGCGCTAAGCTCGCAGGCGGGACGCCCGCGCTACTTTGCTAAGTGAGGGAATCATGAGTTTAGCGTTACGGAGAAGACAGTACGATCACGTAGTCCACATCGACACGGATTCTCAACCACGCATCCTGCACTACGGTGAAGATTTCTTGTTGGAAGATCTTCCCGTTGGAACGCGCGTTATCTATCCAAAGCCACCGATCGTTGGGTTGCCGAATCCGGAAGCAGCCATTCGTTATGCCCTTCATCATCCGTTGGAAGCTGAACCGCTCCATGCACAGCTTTATCCCGGGATGAAAGTCACCATAGCGATGGATGACATTTCCCTTCCCCTTCCTCCCATGAAAACTCCTGATATCCGCAAGCAGATTCTCGAAATCGTTCTGGATATGCTGACCGCGCACGGAGTCGAAGACATTCATTTGATCGTCGCAAATTCGCTTCATCGAAAACTGACCGAAGGGGAGATGAAGCGGATGGTCGGCTCAAAAATATTCAAGGAATATCATCCGGATCGATTTTACAATCACGATGCAGAAGATCCGGAGGGGATGATCTCCCTTGGCCAAACGGACCACCAGGAACCGGTCAACATCAATCGCCGCGCGGCAGAAAGCGACCTGCTGATCTACGTCAACATCAATCTCGTGCCAATGGACGGCGGTCACAAATCAGTGACCGTTGGATTGTGTGACTATGAAAGCCTGCGCCCTCATCACGAACCTCAAACCATCATTGATTCGGATAGCTACATGGATCCGGCTCACTCCTCTCTCAGCCGGAAGTGCGAAAGGATGGGAAGGATTGTTGATGAGCACATGAACGTTTTTCATATTGAAACAGCGCTGAACAACGACATGTTTCTGAGTCCCATGAGTTTTCTTGCAAAGAATGAAGATCAATTCAGCGACAAGGATTGGGCACTGTTTAATGTGACCAAAGCAACTCTGGAAAAGCTCCCGCGCGCCGCAAAACGCAAAATGTTTTTTCAAATTCCTTCGAACTACAAAATGATCGCCTGTTATGCGGGAAAAACCGAACCGGTCCACGAAAGGACGTTGAAGCATTGCTTCGATCAGTATGCAGTTCCGGTGAAAGGACAATGCGACATTTTGATTACAGGCATCGCCTACATATCTCCTTACAACGTGAATTCGATTTTGAATCCGGTTCTGGTTCAGGTGATGGGGCCCGGCTACTTCTTCAACATGTATAGAAACAAGCCGGTTGTGAAAAAGGGTGGGGTGATGATCCTGACTCATCCCTGTTACGATGAATTTGATCCGGCCTTTCATCCCAGCTACATCGAATTCTTCAATCGATGCCTTCCGGACACAAAGGACAGCTTTGAGCTGCGCGAAAAATATGAGCTCGAATTTGCGCACGATCCAAACTACATTCAGATGTACCGCCGCGGAAATGCTTATCACGGAGCCCATCCTTTCTTCATGTGGTACTGGGCGGAAAACGGCCGCAAACATCTGGGCAAAATCATTGCAGTTGCAGACAACACCTACGTTCCGGAAATGCTTGGCTGGGATCGCGCCAGCTCACTGACTGAGGCAATCCACATGGCAAAGAGCATGATGGGACGTTCCGCTGAAATTACGATGCTTCATCACCCACCAATTTTCATGTCAGACATGGAATAATCAACGCGAAGGCGCGAAGAAAAAAATATTTCTTTCCGTCTTTGCGCCTTTGCGTTTTAAATCATGATTGAGCGGTTTTTCAAACTCAAAGAGAACGGGACCGATGTAAGAACAGAAGTGCTGGGCGGAGCCACGACTTTCGTAACAATGGCTTACATCCTGATTCTGAATCCGGCGATACTGAGTTTTGCCGGAATTCCAGCAGGACCAAGCACGGTGGCTACTGGACTTGCTGCAATTTTCGGTTGCCTGCTGATGGGCTTTTACGCAAACCGCCCGATTGCTGTTGCGCCTTACATGGGTGAAAACGCATTCATTGCCTTTGGTCTTGCTGCGATGGGCATCACATGGCAGCAGCGATTGGGTTCCGTGTTTATCAGCGGAATCATTTTCCTCCTGATCACGGTGATTGGTTTGCGTACGTGGTTGGCAAACTCCGTATCCAACAGCTTGAAACACAGTTTCGCGGTTGGCATCGGTTTGTTTCTAACATTGATCGGAATGTACGAAACCGGAATTGTAACAAGCTTTGTAACCGGAATGCCTGCCGCCGCTATGCTGCAGCCAAACACAGAATTCCTTCGCAATCCGGATGTGCCTGTGAAGATTGGAAACCTTCACGATCCACAGGTTTTGCTCGCCATCGCGGGCTTTCTCATCATGGTTGTGCTGATGTATCACCGCGTCAAAGGCGCAATCCTGATTGGCATTGCTGTGACAGCAATTGCAGGGCAGATTTTGGGATTCGGTCATGCGCCGAAGGGTATTCTTGCGATTCCATTTCAAGGAGAATACTCGCTCGCGCCGATCGCATTTCAACTCGATATTGCCGGTGTTTTAAAACTAGCATTTTTGCCCGTCCTTCTAACACTCTTCCTGATGAGTTTCCTCGATACGCTCGGCACTTTGATGGGTTTGGGTGCCGCAGGCGATATGCTGGATAAAGAAGGAAATTTTCCGGGGATTGAAAAGCCCATGGTTGTCGATGCTTTGAGCTGCGTCTTTAGCGGCGTGATCGGAACATCGACAAGCGGCGCCTATATTGAATCGGCAACTGGCATCCGCGAAGGCGCTCGAACGGGACTTGCTTCTGTCATCACGGCACTCCTGTTCGGAGTTTCACTTTTCCTTATCCCGTTGATTGAACCACTGCAAATGCTGCGCTTCGCTTATGCGCCTGCGCTGATGGCGGTCGGTACCTTGATGGTCGCTTCCTTTGCAAGGATCGATTTTAACAACGCTACCGAGCTGATTCCTGCATTTGCCACGATAGCAATGATGGTGTTTACGTACAATATCGCCAATGGGCTGACGGCCGGCCTGATTCTTTATCCGGTGCTGAAACTTTTGACCGGCCGACAGAAAGAATTGAACGCGGGGGCCATAGTACTCGCCGTACTCTGTTTGCTGTACTACGTGTTCGGGCTACCCCACTAACAAAGTACCGCGGAGTCTCGTCTGCGGAACTCTGCGCAGGCGGGACGCCCGCGCTACTTTGATTACCGAATTACCCAGACGCCTCCCACGAAAGCATGGCCACAGCGAGGCCGGTGCACATGGCCTTTCACAAAATACCATTTGCTCCGGTGATAATAGTGGCCACATCGCGCGGAGTGAATATGCCCTTTTTGAATCACAACGGCCCTTGCTCGAACGTGCGCCGCAGAGACCGGACTTACCATCAAGAACATCGAAACAAGAGCCGCACCTAACAGTACTTTTAAAATCTTCATTTCTTATCTCCTTCACTCAATGAAACACGACCACGGTGCGAAGGTTACATAAACAAGGTAGCGCGGACATCTCGTCTGCGGAACTTTGCGCAGGCGGGACGCCCGCGCTACTTTGTTTATTTGTACTGCTACCCCGTATCTACTATAATTTGTGCCATGTCGACGGTCTCGCCGAGCGAGATTTTCCGAAACCGGTCCATTTTCTTCATTGGCGGCACCGGTTTTCTCGGGAAGGTGACGCTCAGCATGTTGCTGCACCATTTTCCCGAAGTGGGCAAAATCTACTTGATGGTTCGCGCCGGCTCGAGTCAGGACAGCGAGGACCGATTCTGGACGAACATCTTCTCGTCTCCAGCGTTTGATCCGGTCCGCCAGAAATACGGCTCCAGCGTAAAAGAATATCTGAGCGAGAAACTTACGATTCTGGGCGGAGATATCACACACAAA
Organism: bacterium; assembly: GCA_022616075.1. NCBI lineage: Bacteria > bacterium. The sequence goes on along the minus strand of JAKEFK010000370.1, from coordinate 5,212 downwards.
AACCTGGGATATACGGAAGAGCAAGCTCAAGAAATCGCTCAAGATATCGATCTGGTTCTGAATTCTTCTGGAAACGTCAGCTTCAATCCTCCGCTTGAAACGGCATTGAAAACGAATGTCACAGGCACGCAGAATCTGATCGAGTTTGTAAAGCGGATGAAGCGTCCTGCTTTCGTCCATACCAGCACCTGTTTTGTTGCAGGCAATCGCTCCGGTCAGGTTTGGGAAGAGGATCCTGTTGTTGGCTACTTTCCGCGGCGCAAGGACATGAAGGACGCTCACTTTTCGGTTGATCAAGAGCTGAAAGACTGCGACCGTCTGATCCGCTCTGTCGTAGAAGAAGCCACCGATGCGACTTTGAACGCAGAATTCCACGCGATCGCCCGCAAACGATTGATCGAAGAGGGACGGGATCCCGATGATGAAAGCACGCTCAATCTTGCTGCTGCGCGCGAACGGAAGGACTGGATCCGAAATCGCATGAGCGATCTCGGCTTGCAACGCGCCCAATGGTGGGGCTGGCCGAACATCTATACCTACACCAAAAGCATGGCCGAACAAATGATTGCAGCCGAAACCGGCATTGCCCGCGCGATTATCCGCCCAGCAATTGTGGAAAGCTCTCTCAGCTATCCATTCAGTGGATGGAATGAAGGATTCAATACGACTGCGCCTCTGATTCTTTTTGCGTTGAACGGCCAATTTGAATTCCCGGTAAATAACAATCTTGTTCTCGATATTGTGCCGGTCGATTTCGTTGCCTCTGCCATGCTCTCGATAGCGGCACAAACCATCGTTGAAGAACCGGATCTCGTTTATCAGCTTTGTTGCGGTGATGTGAATCCTGCTCGCATGCGAAGAATTGTTACTTTACTTGGCCTGTACAAACGGAAATACTTCCAGGATAAGGAAACGGGCAACCAGTTTATCAACGCGCTTGCCTCACGAATGGAAGCGCGCCCGATCGAGGATAACTATTTTCGAAAACTCGTACCGTTCGTTCACAAGACTTCGAAAAAAGCGATCAAGCTTTTGGATAAGGCGAAACCTTATGGAACCTTCAGTGGTCTGCTTCAGAGCGTCAAAAAAGGAGCGCAACATTTGGAAGCGTTTATCCAGGAAGGGCTCGATGCCTACGAACAGTTCCGGCCGTTCATGGTGCTCAACGAATATCAATTTCGCGCCGATCATGTGCGGGCCTTGTTTGCGCGGATCGCCACAGAAGATCGCGAACGGCTCAATTGGGCTCCCGAGTCGATCGATTGGTATCACTACTGGCTGAAGGTTCATTTCCCCGGCTTGAAAAAGTGGGTCTTCCCGAAGATGGAAGAGATCGGCCGTCCCAAGCCCAAACGCGTCTACACGTATCGCAACTTGATGGAACTCTTCCATGCAGTGACCAAGCTTCATGAGAACCGGATCGCCATGCGAATGGAGCGCAAGGGGGAACTCGAAGAATACACATACGCGGATCTGCACGAGCTCGTCACGCGAGCAGCAACATTTCTTCACGGTGAAGGAATTGCGGCAGATGACCGTGTGGGATTGCTCTCGGAAAATTCTCCCGAATGGGGCATCAGCTACTTTGGCATCTTAAAAGCCGGGGGCACTGCAATTCCGCTCGATAAGGATTTGACTACTGATGAAATTGCCAATCTTTTGGTCGCTGGAAATGCAAAAAGCTTGATCCTGAGCAAAAAATATTTGCGAAAGCATGATCGTTTGCCGGAAAAACTGAAGCAGACGGGCCGTGAAGTATCGATCTGGACGTTCGATCAGATCTATGATCTTCGGGACGAAAAAATCGAAACTGCACTTGCCGCAAAACTGCCCAAAGCAAAACCAACAGCGATTGCTTCGCTGATCTTCACTTCCGGCACAACCGGCCGTCCGAAGGGCGTCATGCTGACGCACAAAAATCTGAGCAGTATGATGGCACAGCTATTAAAAGTTTACGACGTCACTGCGGAAGATGGCTTTTTGAGCATGCTCCCTTTGCATCATACGTTTGAATTCTCCACCGGATTTTTGCTTCCACTGAGCCGTGGCGCGCAAATCACTTACCTCGAAGAGCTGAACAGCGATTCCATTTCAAAAGGATTGAAAGAGGGACACGTGACCATCATGGTGGGCGTGCCTGCTCTATGGGATCTTCTGCGACGCCGCATCCTGAAAAAATTCGGGGACAAGTCGGAAAAACTCGAAGGCTTCGTGAAAGGACTCATCAGCTTGAACAAATGGATCCGCGAAAAGAGCTCGCTGAATCTTGGTCCTTTCTTGTTCTTCCCCGTTCATCATGGGCTGGGCGGAAAGATCCGGTATCTGATCAGTGGCGGGTCCGCGTTATCTGAAAAATCGTATGAAACTTTTTATGGCCTCGGTTTCTCCATGAATGAAGGCTATGGTCTGACGGAAGCTTCTCCAGTTTTAACCGTGACCCGGCCCGATGCGAAACCTCTGGTAGGCAGCGTTGGAGAAGCGCTTCCCGGAGTGGAAGTAAAAATTCTGCATCCGAATGAACAGGGAATCGGTCAAGTAATCGCGCGCGGACCAAACGTGATGGCCGGTTATTATGAAAATAAGGAAGCGACCGATATGACGATCATCGATGGCTGGCTTCATACAGGGGACCTGGGATACATCGATTCTGCCGGAAACCTCTTCCTTGTTGGGCGCTCGAAAGATTTGATTGTCGGATCGAGCGGCAAAAACGTTTATCCGGATGAGCTTGAAGAACTTTATAGACATCATGATTTGATCAAAGAGCTAAGCATTGTTGGCCTGCCTGATGAAGACGGCGAGCGAATTTCCTGCATTGTCGTGCCGGATTACGAATTTGATGAAAAACTTCATCGTTCGCAGGTTCACACGAAAATAGAAGAACACTTCCGTGAAATTTCCTCCAGTCTGCCTGTCTACAAACGCGTTCAATGGTTGCAGTTCCATGATGAGGAGCTGCCACGCACCGGCACCCGAAAGGTAAAGAGACGCGAGATTATTTCGATTCTGCAAAAGAGAATCGCTGAAGCACCGCCGCAACGCCCCGCATTTGCCGATGTGCCCTCCTCCGATTGGCTGGTGATGATGGTGTCTCAAGTTTGTGGAAAGCCTGCTTCAAACATTCATGACAACACAACATTTGATGAGCTGGGTTTCGACAGTTTGATGTACAACGAGCTGGGAGCAGCCATTGAAGCCAGTGGCCGCAAAATTCCTCCGACCGCGAATCTCAGCGGTATCACAAACATCAAGGAGCTTGCTGAGTTTTTGCGAGCCGGATCCCGCGCGATGGTTTCAGCGGAGCGGCAGACAAGAAGTTTGAAAAAGAAAGAAGACCTAGAATTGCCATCCATCCTTCGAGACGCCGGGAGCCTTGGCCTGGATGTGATTCAAAGAATTTTCTACAAGAAAGTCATGAATGTGCGAATCGAAGGAAAAGGCAACATTCCGGTTCACACGAATTTCATCGTAGCCCCAAATCACTGCTCGCATCTAGATATGGGTCTCGTGAAAACCGCGATGGGAGATGCGGGAAAAAACATGGTGGCTGTCGCTGCCGCCGATTATTTTTTCGATAACAAATACAAACGCGCATTTTTCGACAATTTCACGAACCTCATTCCGATGGAACGCAAAGGGTCCCTCCGCGAATCGCTCCAACTGGCACACGATCATTTGCATCATGGCTACAATCTCCTGCTCTTTCCTGAAGGCACGCGGTCTGTCACTGGAGAAATTCAAGAGTTTAAATCGAGTCTTGGTTACCTTGCCTTGCGAACAGGCAAAGGAATTCTACCGGTCTATCTTTCCGGAACGTTCGAAGCGATGCCGAAAGGCAGCTCAACGATCAAATCACGCAAACTGAGCGTGCGATTTGGTCCGTTCCTATCACACGACCTGCTGGGAAAATTGACCAAAGGAATGCCGAAAAATGACGCTTACCGTTTGATCACAGCAGTCGTACAACGAATTGTGGAACGTATGAAAGAGGGTCTGGATCCCGCAATCGATTTGAACACCGTCCGCCGCCAGTGGACTCGCGAACAACATCCGCAAATCGAAGCGACGCCCGTGACCGGCGATTGATCATGCCCCGCCACAAAACTCCTTCCTCTAAGATATTAGTAACAGGTGGGACCGGTTTTCTTGGCAAACATCTTGTGGAGGAACTGCTCCAGCGCGGCGAAAAGCAGATCCGCGTTTTAACCACCTCCCCGCCCGAGTGGTTGCAAACCCTGGATGTCGAAGTGGTGGAAGGCTCCGTAACATCGGCCGAAATCGTAAAAGTTGCAGTGGAAGGTGTGCAGCAAATCTACCATCTTGCAGGCCGCGTCTCCAGAAACGACGAAGAAAAACGGGAGATGTACGCCGTCCATGTGGATGGAACACGCATTCTTTGCGAAGCTGCAATCAAAGCTGGAGCCCGGAGAATGGTTCTGGCCTCCAGCAGCGGAACGATCGCCATCACCGAAGATGGTTTTGAAATTCCAAATGAAGAGTGGCCGACTCCGATCGAAATCATCTCCAAATTTCCTTACTACGCCAGCAAACTCTATCAGGAAAAAACGGCTCGAATGATCTGCAAAAATCACATGGAGCTTGTAATTCTAAATCCCTCCCTTCTGCTGGGACCGGGCGATGAAAGGCTCAGTTCGACTCAGGATGTGTTGAAGTTTCTGGCGGGTGACATTCCTGCCACTCCATCGGGAGGCATGAATTTTGTGGATGTGCGCGATGTCGCGCCTGCATTTTATAATGCGATGCAACACGGAATTCCAGGAGAGCGTTACTTACTGGCGGGGCCTAACTGGACGCTGGAAAGATTTTTCGGCCATCTGGAAAGGGTTTCAAAAGTTTCTGCTCCACGCCTCAAAATACCGGCCAGACTCCACACAGTGAGTTCCAAAATAGTAGAAGGAGCGTACAAAACGGTGGGTAAGACACCGCCAGTGGAACCAGTCAGCATGGAAATGTCCCGTTATTTCTGGTATGCCGACTCCACAAAAGCGAAAGAGGAGCTGGGCTTTTCGCCCCGCGACCCGCAGGAAACACTCCACGACACCGTGCAGTATCTACGCACCCAGTTTCTGGGAGCCGGCATCTTCAACTGATTTCTCTTCCACGGCAAGCGCGGGGCTCGTCAGGATCGACAGAGCAAAAGCCACGACGAAAATGAACCCGATTCCGAAGAACACCAGAGCCAGCATGATGG
>JAKEFK010000369.1 GCA_022616075.1 bacterium | reverse complement strand
TTCCACCGCTGTCCGGTTTTCTATGCTTCAAGCAACTTCGAACTGAGATTTACCCCGGGCTTGAACAAATTGTTGTCAAACGAACTGGTGATGTCGTTGCCAGAGAGATAGCAGATGGGCAAGTTGTGGTCACCTGCTATCCATTTCACCTGCATTATGCATTCGAAGATGGCCGCAAGATGTCGATCGATGCAAGGATCAGTCAGATTTGGGAAAAACGAAGTGACGGATACCGCATCGTTCATGAACATCCCTCTACCGTTTATAACGGCAGCTGAAATTTCTGGACACAGTTCTTCGTTGCCTCATGACTATTCGTGCCGAAGGGCAAGAATTGGATCGATCCGGGTTGCGCGCATCGCTGGAATGAGCGAAGCAATCAATGACACGACTACAAGCAATAAGGGAATCAGCGTGAAGATGATCAAACTACCGGACCCATACCAAAGGGATGATGCCAGTCGTTCTGCAACTGCTGAGGCTGCTAACCCGATCACGGTTCCCCACACAGTCAATCGTATGGATTGGCTGACAATCATCTTTTGAACGGAGCGCGTCTGAGCGCCAAGCGCCATTCGTATTCCAATTTCATGAACTCTGCGGGCGGTGGAATAGGACATGAGGCCGTATATCCCGATAATGGCAACAAAAAGACCAAGTGCAGCGAATGTACCGAGCAACCATGCTCCAAAACGCTGCCTGGACAGAGAATCCGCGAACAATTCTTCCGCCAGTTTTATGTTATACACGGGTAAATTCTTATCCAGTTTCCAAACTCTCTCTCGCAACGGTGCAGCTATCAAAGCAGCATCTCCTACGGTTCGCACAACAATGTGGAACGATGGAAAGCTGCCTTGCGCATACGGGATATACAACGTAGACCCGGGCGGATCTGACAGCGAAGAATCCTTCAAGTCTTCTACGACCCCAACTACTGTTCGCCACACTCTGTCTGTTTGAGCCAGACGCTGGATTCGTTTTCCGATTGCGGATTGTCCGGGCCAGAACCGCTTTGCCATCTGACGGCTCACGATTGCTACAGGCATCGTGCGTTGCTCGTCCGCCTCCATGAATTCGCGTCCTTCAATGATCGGAGCGCGCATGGTTTTGAAATAGGAAGGTGAAATTCGCCGAAAATTGGAAACAAAGCCTGCTTCTTTGGAAGGGGCAGGGATTCCTTCGACTTCGAAGATTGTAGTGAAAGCAAATTCATTTAACGGGAGCCGGGTGGTGGCGCCCACGGAAACGACTCCTGGAATGCCGGCGATTTCATCGCGCAATTGTTGCTGAAATGATCCGCGCTTCTCATGTGTATCATATCGTGATGCAGGAAGAGTAATCTGGGACACCAAGAGGTTAGTTGATTCAAACCCTGGATGGATCCGTTTCAGACTCGCAAAACTTCGAATCATCTGTCCGGCGCCAACGAGAAGCAGCAACGCAATTGCAATCTCCGCAATCACCAATCCGTTTTGAAACCGCCGCGCTTGCAATCCATCGGTTGCATGTCCGCTTCCTGAACTTAGAGCCGAAAAGTTAGGCGTCGCAGTATTCCGTAACACTGAAAGGAGACTGAAAAGGAAACCTACGCCAATCGACAGGAGTAGATTGAACGCAATAACACGATAGTCCAGCGACACATCATTCAAAATAAGATGGCCGCCAGGGCTCGACGCAATGAGCGGGCTTAAAGCGATCATCAGCTTGACAGACCAGACTGAAATTAAAAGACCCAGGGCGCCGCCTGTAATCGTTAAAATTAAGTTTTCCTGGAAGATTTGTTTGAGCAAATGACGCCGGCTAGCTCCGAGGGCAATTCGCACGGCCAGTTCGGGTCGCTGCTCCAAGGTCCGTACGAGAATCAGATTCGAGACATTGGCTACAACAATCAGAAGAAGGAAGGCAACAGCGGCCATCAGAATCAACAGGAGATTGCGGACATCTTGCACGAACGGTTCCCGTACAGGAATTACTTTCGCGCTCCAACCGGTGTTGGACTGCGGAAACTCACGCGCAAGTTGTTCAGACAGGGAAATCATTTCGTGAGTCGCTTGCTCTACGCCTACACCGCCCTTCAATCGCGCGACCACAGCCAGATTGTGATTCGGACTCCGGGTGTCTCGCGACACTGCCAGATTCAGGGGAGTCCATAATTCAGCATCCGCAGCGAAATAGAACTGTGGAGGCGCGATCCCCACAATACGGCGTGGAACTCCATCTATAAATATGGATACACCCAGGATGTCCGGAGCTGCGCTGAATCTTCTTTTCCAGAGCCCATAACTGAGGATCACAACGTTTGAATTTTCGGTCTCCTCTTCGGGCAGGAAAGAGCGTCCGATTTGTGGCCGGACGCCAAGCGTTGCAAAAAGATTTGCACTAATTTGGCCTGCATCGACCTGCTCTGGATCACCTGACCCCGTCAAAGCTCTATCCGTAGGAAACATTGCTGCTATCGCTGAAAAGGATCGGGCGCGATCCCTCCAATCCAGAACATCGGAAAGCGATGTACCGTATTCCACCATCTTTCCCGATGCGTCCTGGTTGACGCTGGGAATTATCACCAGACTCTCGGGACGATCATAGCGAAGGGGCCGAAACAGTATGGAATTTACCACCGTAAACACTGCCGTAAAGGCTCCCATTCCCGTGGCAAAAGTCAGCACGACTACGATACTGAAAGACGGTCGCTTCACCAAAGCGCGAAGAGTTATCCGCAGACTGTGAACAATCACTCCGATCCTCTCCATCTCGCAGATGCTTTGGAATAGGAGAGTAAAATTAGATAGGAAGCGCCAATCTTCACAACATCTCCTGGCAAAAAGGGCACCACACCCTTGCTAACCGCTTTGCTTACGGCCCAACTCGTGTTGATTAACAGACCCGCGACTCCACAGGCAAAGATCATGAGATGAGATACAAGTAACGCGAAAAAGGTTACCAGCGGTCCTTTTCTTTGATCCTGCGTACGACCCATCAATCCAGCTGCCGCAACAAATCCCAAAATGTATCCGGAAGTTGGACTAAGAAAAAAAGTTGGATCCTGTGGAGCGGTCGAAAGAACTTGAAATCCTGCGACTCCTAAGGTCATCAATAAGAGCATCGAGACAGTGCCCCAGAATGCACCCAGAAACGCCCCGGCCAGTGGCACAATTAATGTTTGAAGCGTCACTGGAATCGGAGTGAATGCAAGTGGAATCCGTACTTGAGCTGCAAGCATCGTTAAGAGAGCAAAAAGTATTGCCCCCGACATCTTTAAGAACAATGCCCGGTTCCTGGTGCAATTCTTGATTGCGATCTCGTTCACGTCACTAGAGTATGCAGAGACTCTGCCCGCGTCTTGCATAGAAATAACTTGCAATGTAGTCGGCTAACTTTTCGCCGCTGGTTCCTGAAAAATAAAGGCGACCCTGGATCAGAGTCGCCCTTTATTCTCAACACAGGAGCCATGAGCACTGTAGGGGGCGCCCTGTAAGGGCAGGCACAAGGCCCGCCCCTACGAATGTATTAGTAGCTGTATTTGAATCCCAGACGAACTGCACGAGGCGAAAGGTTCTCTTGCAGTGCGTTAAAGGAACCGGCTGTGACACGTCGTTCTCTCTGAATGACGGTGTTGTTATTGGTCACATTGAACACGTCAACGCCCAATGTGATTCGCCCATAATCGGTGAGTTCGAACACTTTCTGTACGTTCAGATCCAACGTGAAGATGTTGTCATAACGACGATCGCCAATGGGTTCGAGCAGGATTAAGCGTGATGCCGCATAGAAGTTGATCAGGTTCTGGCCTGTTCCGCCTGGTGTCTGACCAAAGAGAGGCTGAGGGAATCCTTGCTGATAGCGGATGAATCCGCCAAAACTGAGATCCCACGGAGCCTGGTATATGCCGCTTGCGCGGAAAGTCCATTCGGCGTATGGGAACACGCCTGTTTTACCGCTGCCGCCGCTGACGAATGCATAAGGCTTGTCATCGTAGAAGCCAGGAACAAGCGAAGGATCACCATAAACGGTTCTGGCGCCAATACCATCACCTGTGACGACGAAGAAGGAATCTCCACCGTCATATTGGGCTTTCTGGCGCTGCAACGTTACGAACGCATTCAACATAAAGTTGTTGCTCATGCGTTTTCTCACGCCAAAATCGACACCATTGTAGGTCTGGGTATAGCCATCGATTGTCTTTAGAAGACGTGTGCCATCGTGTTGGAAAGTGATATCGCTAAAAGGAATATCAAACGTTCCAAATTCAGGATGTGAGAAATGGAAGACGCCCACCTGTACGTAATCCGCAGCTGTTACACCAAAGGGTACAGACTGGGTGAAGTTATCGTAGTTCCGATGAGTGTAAGATAAATACGCGGAAAGGTCTTTAATGACTTCCCGTTCGAACCCTACCACGAACTCATCAGTCACCGCAGATTCGATGTCGCCGATTCGCTTCAGTGCGTCGAACTGGGCCTGATCGAATGGACCTGGTGCCGCGCCACCGTAGTAACCGATTACGGCAGCAATCTCATTTGGCGTGATGATACGGTCGCCGTTCAGGTTCGTGTAATACAGGATGACCCCGTTATAAGTGAACGTTGGATTCGCATATTGATCGTATCCAGGAAAATACCCGTCGTAGTAGCGCGCGAAATTACCACGAACGATGGTTTTGCCGTCACCGCTTACATCGTAAGTTGCGCCGATACGAGGAGAGATATCTGTGTAAACGTCACTGCGGTCATTTCCTGCAAAGTCAACACTGGAGATGAATACATCGAATCCGCCAGGAGCAGGAACAGAAGCTGGCTGGTTTTCACCGGAGGCGCTGTCAACGCGGAAGCCGAGGTTCAATGTCAGGCGATCCATGCGCCATGTGTCTGTCACATAGCCGCTGGCACGATAGTAATTTACCGTACCATTCAGAAAGCGTTGCGCATAGATGGCTCCGTAAGTTAACGGACCACGGGCTTGTGTCTGACCGTAGTCAACAATCAACGCGCCATTTCCATAGCTGCTGAATGTGTGACCTTCGGACGCTTTGTATTCGAATCCAAACTTGAATTCATGATCGCCACCGCCCCAGTTCTCTCTGAACCAGTTCACATCCGCGTTGAAATCATGGGTCGGACGGCTAATAGGATTTACATTAAAAGACGTATCTTCCCAGCGGGGAACTGCAGCAAGGTAGATCATCGGGATGTCGCATGGCTTATCGATAGCGCAGTTGCCTCCCGCGGGAACGAGGTCAAAAGAATTTCCTACATAACCGTAACGCCCATTCAGGATTGTGTGATCATTCGGGATCCATGTATGCTGACCGGTCCAGATACCCGGGAGAATCGTGTCCGGGACACTCTGGTGCCATAGCGTTTCTTCGGATTGATTCGGCGGAAGAAAGCCGCGCCCCAGTTTTTCCTTTTTTCCATAAAAGTACCCGAATTGAGATTCATGAGCGGAAGAAGGATTGAAGTTGACCTTGAAATTGTAATCTGTAAGGGTTGTCTTATCGCTTATAGACTCACCCGTAAATGGATTGGTTGATCTGGTGAAGAGATCAATCTGGTTTTTCCGATAGGCGCCCCATGCAAACAGTCTATCTTTTACAATCGGACCACCAATGTCGAAACCCCAATCATAGACCTGATCGATTCGGTTCGAACGGATACGCTGCTGGCCAGCGATCGGTGGGAGATCGAGCAGTTCTTGCGGAGTGTTATCGCTCTGCAGAGAATCGTTCACAAAATAGTAAGAAGCATTGGCTTCCCACTTATTGCCGGCTCGCTTGGTAACAAGGTTTACCACAACGCCCTTTGCTCCAACCGATGCATCCATACCACCAGACTGAATCTGGATTTCTTCAAATGCATCAAAGTCGTAGTA
>JAKEFK010000368.1 GCA_022616075.1 bacterium | reverse complement strand
TGAGGGTCATGCGCTGATCAATCCCAATCAATTGCGAGAAAAAACAATCGACATTCTCATTGATTCGACGATTCCGAAAGAAAAACAACTGGATTTACTGGAAGACATAAGGACCACGGCCGGTTTAAGCGAATACCAGATGCGTGAAATTGTGTCGCGTCCGCTCACGGGTTTCTTTGAATCCGCGGCTTCGGATTTGGTGGCGTTGCGCGATTCCAAAACGGAAATTTTTCAAAAGCAGATTCAACAAGCCGTGGATGATTTTGGTCCGGAAAGCGTGGCGGTGGAAATCGGCCGGGCAGAGCGTGACGAGTTTTTGCAAAACATCGAACCGGAGATAACCCAGTTTCAGGTTTTGAAGGCGACTGCCTCCGAAATCTTCTCTGGACCTGCAGATCCTCTTGTGAAAGTAGACACCTTATTGCAGCAGTTTCAAAAGGATTTTCTGCCTCCCCATCAGATACCAACTTTGCTGGAAGGCATCGACAAAGGTTCGGTTGTGTTTCAAGATGACAAACTGCCATCAGCGTTGTTGAAAGTAAAAATACCCGAATTGAAGAATTTCGCCCAGCAAGGAATTCAGTTTCTACTCGATCTGCCGAATACCCGCGCAATGGTTGAGCAGATGCGCAACGCTGATATTGGTGGTTTCGAGAGTTTTGAATTTTTACAACGGTTGGTTGATGGCGCTTTCCGGAAACAACTCAATGCTTTCTCGCAATCATTCCAACATTCCGAAGCTGCATCGCCGTTTCGGGAGATTGAAGAACATTGCAACCGGTGGAGGACCAATTACGAGAAAACGACAACCCGAAAAGATCGCGAATTCATACTCGATACTGGCCTGGAGTTGATGCAGAATTTTGCAGATGGACTTCTGACAAAGCCGGTGAATGAGTTTGCCCGAAACATAGAGGATCTTCAATTGGATGTCCATTGCAGCGAGGTTATTGAATCGGTTCGCACGGGAAGCGACCTGCTGCTCGCATTCCGGAATGGCCATTTTGTGCAGATTCTCGCTGCTGTGAGCCAAAGGGCCGCAAATAATCCGGCTCTATTGCAGATCATTAAACAGGCTCTTCACCTCACCACAACCGGGACAAATTTTTTCCGCGGGCTATTGAATCGAGATTGGGAAAAACCAATTGCGCAAGCACTGAAAAAAGATCCTCGAAGTAAAGAATTACGGGAAGTGTACGGCGTACTCTCCGATGCTCTCAACCTTTTCCTTCCACTCCAGAGCATCGACTATCTCACTCCGTTTCTGCAGTATCAAAAGCAACTCGGCGCTATCAGAGACGAGACTGTTAGAAATAAACTGATTCAACGCTATGAAACACAGGCTTTGAGTTTGCGCGCTTTGTAACGCCGGCTTCCAGCCGGCCAGCGCCTCGCAGAGCTCGAAGTCTTTTGCCAGCTAGAAGCTGGCGTTACAAATTACTGGAGAGCTCTTCGAGTCAAAGTGCGGTCCATGCATGTTATCATACGCGTTAAGCCTTATGACTGTAAAAGATCAGGTTTTTCTTTATTGCTTTTTGCTCTATGAAGGGCAAGACCAGCAAGTTTTAAGTTTTCTTACTGAGGAAAGAGCCAAGATGGTTCAAAAGGAAGCGCGTCGCTACGATCGTTTTCCTAAAGAAGTTCGAATGACACTGGTATCCAAATTACTCGGGTACCTCGTTCAGCATGTGCGAAACAGGAATCTTGAAAGAGTTCATCCCAGCTGGATTGCAGACTCTCTCGAAAAAGAATCTCCCAAGGTGCGGGCAATTCTTTTGAGCCGGCTCTCTCCGGAATACAGGAAAGAAGTCGAACAGTTGATAAAATCTCAGCCCGTTGCTTTGCCTTATGTGCCTCAACAGTCCTCGGACGCCATTTTTCAACTGTTTGGAATGCGCTTTGCGTCGATGCAAGCGCCCTGGGGAGAAGCTCAGCTGACTCTTCAAACTCTTTTTCTTTTAAAGCAACAAGAGATGTTCATCTTTCTTAGACATGTAGGCGTAAGAGAAATCGCGCGAGCTTCCTCGATTGCCGGAAAAAATGCCCTTGCGGCCCTGGTGGTTCGTTTTCCGCCCACTCTTCAAGAGGATTTTCTGAACGAAATCAAGACTGTTTCAGGCGATACTGGGGATAAAGTGAAACTGGCAACCAAGAGATTGAGTCAAATCGATCTTGCTTCCATGTCGATGGAGGATGCGACATTGAAAGTGGGATTGACAAAATTAGGGGCAAGCCTGAAGAATGAAAAGGAAACCGCCCGAAAAATTGCTCAGCGTCTTCCTCGTTCCTACGGCATGATAGTATTAGAAGCAATGATAGAAATGGAAACCGGGCAAGACGAGGAACAGGAACTCTTGGTTATTCTTCGCGATTTAGTCGACAAAGGAAAAATCGACAGTCAACAAGTCGATTCAATATTTTCCTCTATTTCTCGAGTCCGCCCATCTGGTATCAGTTAGAAAGTTGAACCTTTGAACCTTCTTATGGAATATCCGGCATATCAGTTTAAGGGGCTCGAACAGTTTGCCAGAGGCGATATAGCCATCTTGAATCGTGCTAGCTCGTTTCTTGCTCAGCCCGATGAGCTAAAAGAAATCTTGAAAGCCGTTGGAGACGTCCTGCTGGACTACGATATTTTCAATCTGGACGATATCGAGATTAGTTTGATCGTGAAACCCGTGGGCCACATCGGTAAACCTCAAGTCCGGAAGCTTTTGCAACCGGCCATCTCCATCGGAAGAACGAATGATAATGATGTGCCTTTGAAATCTCCGATTGTTTCCAAGAAGCATGCTTTGATTTTCAGGCGCGGCCTTGAATACTACCTGAAGGACATGGAAAGCAACAATGGAACGCAGCTGAATCAGGTTCGTTTGGAGCCAGGCAGTGAAGTCGTTTTGAAGAATGAAGATGTGATCAAGATTGATCCCTTTGAGATCAAAGTCAGTCTTCCGGTCGATGTATCGATTGCGAAACGCCCGCTAAACATTGAAATCATAACGGTTCGCAAATGCCGTGAATTTCGTGCTCCCAGGCATGTTGGCATTTTCATGCAAGTGCAGCCGGCAGGGAAGACCGTCGCTTTGATTTTGGATGATGAATCGGCGCGATGGTTGATACAAAAAATCTTTATGGGCCAGGAGAGCCAGGGAGCGTGGACCGAAATGGAGTCCGGCCTGCTCGAATACATGACTTGTAAAATACTTTCCACCCTCAATCCGTTTTTCCGCGAGTCCCGTTTTATACTTCAGAATGTCTCACGGGAAGAGCCGGAAATCCTGAAATTACTTTCGAATCAAAATACGATGGTAGAAATTGCGTTTGGCACCCGAACAGAGATCGGAATGGTGCATGCAGGACTTTTCTTACCGGCAGAATTCCTTGCTGATAATAAAACGGAGATCGATTTCCTTTCACGGGCGCCATGGATATCAAAGATGAACTATTCCTTTTCCGTGGATGTGGGCGCGGCATATCTATCGCCCGAACAGATTACTATACTGGAAGGAGGAGATATCATTCTTCTGGATCGTGCTACTGTTAGCTTTGATGGTGAGAAAGTTGAGGGGAAGGTCGGGCTTCACAGTTCAATGTTGCGCCGTGGAGTCATCCAGGCATCGCTATTTTCAGACGGTGCAGGGAGTGCGAAAATAACCATTGATGGCGTATTTCAGGAGGGTTTGAGACACATGACTGAGGTAAAGAAGCCGGAGAGTGCCCCTGCTGCTGAAGGAGTGCCTGAAGTTTTATCCAGCCTAGAAATACCGGTGATTGTCGAATTTGCGCGGCTGAATTTTACGCTTGAGGAACTTTCCACGCTCAAGGAAGGACAAATCATTGAGTTCGAAAAAATGCCTCCCGAAGTAGTCGATCTATCGGTGGATGGAAAAGTAATCGCCAGCGGAAAACTTGTGGACGTAGAAGGAAAGCTGGGGGTTCAAATCGTTCGCATTTTGAAAAAAGTTTAATCATATGAAACCGCCAAGTCGCCAAGGGCGCCAAGCAAGGACAAAAGGAATTTCTTGTTTTTATCTTGGCGTCTTGGCGTCTTGGCGGTTTCATTTGTAACCGCGAAGTCCCTCAAGCGCACGGGGGAGATGAAAAGTTAGATGATTTTTTTACTCCAGCTCGCCCAGCAAGCAACCACACCGGAGGATATCAATTTTGCTGCGCTTTTCCTCCGGATGTTGATCTTCCTTGGATTGACGCTCTTGCTCATTGTATTCATGCTGAGGAAAGTCCTGCCGCTTCTCATTCCCGGCGCGCAAAAATATGGGAGCAGGACCATTCGCGTTCTCGAACGAGTTCCGATTGACCAGCGAAAAAGCCTCCTCGTTGTAGAAGTTCAAGAAAAGGTTTACCTGCTCGGCTCGGCGGAAGGTCAGATCAACGTGCTCATGGAATTGGACCGCGCAAAGATACTATCCCAGGAAACAAATGCCCCCAGACAGGGTTCATTTGCCGAGATTTTAAGGAAAACTCTCTCTAAACAGAAATCTTCGTAGAATGAATAAAGTAGAGGGACTCTCCAAAGAAGAGTTGATCGAACAATATACCCCTTTGGTCCGGTCGATTGCCTTTCAAATCAAGCAGCGCCTCCGTGTGCCGCTGGAAATGGATGAGTTGGTTCAAGAAGGACGCATCGGATTGATGGAAGCAGCAGACCGGTTTGATTCAAAGCTCGGAGTCTCTTTTAAAACTTTTGCTTATTACCGCATCAGGGGCGCTATGTATGATGGACTGCGAAAAATGGATGTCATAACTCGCCGGAAGAACTCCAAATTGCAGTTTGAAGCTGCCGCCACCGAGTTCCTGGCCGACGAAACTCTTCGTGGATCGATAGAGACAAGGAGAATGACGCTTAAGGATGAAATGGATGAGGTCGTCGGTTTGATTTCGGGTTTGGTTCCCATTTATATGTTGACCACCGACGCCATTGACCGTTTGGAACAGGAACAAACGGGCCGGTCTCCCGTAGAACAGGTGGCGCTGAAGCAAGAAAAGGCTGAATTGAAAAGGGCGCTCGAACAGCTTCCTCCCAAAGAGAGGCAGCTATTGGAGTTCCACTACTACAAGGATATGACACTGGAACAGGCGGCTTCGCAGCTTGGGCTTTCAAAATCCTGGGCTTCACGCCTCCATGCAAAAGCGATTTCAAAGCTGCAGAAATTGTTCGCGGGAAGGAGCTCGGTCGCCGGAAAGAAATGATCGAAGATGATGGATTTTTGTTGACGGTTTTGGATCGGTCGAGTAAAGTAGAATGTATTAAAACATTGAAAAATCTAAAGTTACACGCTTAATACCGCAGGAGGTATTGTGGCCAAAGAAAAATCGAAAGAGGAATTAAAATCATTCACGGTGGGAGCGGCCCACGGCGGGTCGAAAGGTAAGAGCGAAGCAAAGCCCGCAGCGAAGCCGGGAAAAGCGATAAAAGTTGAGATTAGAGAATCAGTATTTCCCGTATTAACGAATCTCCGTCGCGGTGGTGGAAAGGAGGCGAAGGCATTTCAACAGGAAATGCAGCGGATTCTTCTCGCGGCCAGTGAAGTCTCAAAAAAGGGATCTGAGAAAGAGAAGAAGGATGCCGAACAGGTGCAAAAGGCTTATGCATTATCACTTGCTATTCTCGAGAGCAGCAAAATTGTTCGTTAAACAAAGTGGCGCGGGCGTCCCGCCTGCGGAGCTTAGCAACTTTCGAAAGATCGTTGTCGATAATACTGTTCAAATACTTTAGGAGGCTAAGTTTATGCCAGTTAGTAACGCACCAACACCTTTTGGGCTTCAATCCGGTGGTTCCGCTGGAGGAGCTACGGGATCTGACGCGATCGGCCCTTTAACCGAAGTCATCAGCCAAACCCAGGCGCAGACGGCGGATTTTTCGAATAAGTTAACGGATCCGACATTTAGCGGACAGAGCGAAATGGGAAAAATGCTGGAGCTTCAGCGGGCAGTATCTTTGGAAACAATGATGTATCAGGCTGTTTCCAATTTGGAAAAAGCTCGGACAGATGCTTCAAAAAACGCAATTCAAAACATGAAGTAATCTCGCGCCGGTTTATGCCGGCCTGATGCAAGGAGAAACTTGTGGCTAAAGTTTCAGATATTAAACCGGAAATCAATCAACTGAAGTTTTTGTGCGAAGCGGGTCAGTGTCTTGCCGCGAACAATCGTTACGCACTGGCAACGGAAATCTTTCAGGCTGTGGTTGCTCTATCACCGCAAAGATCGATCGGTTATACGTTGTTAGGGGATGCTTATTTCAATCTGGACAGGTTTGATGAGGCTCTGAAATCTCATCAAAAGGCGGTAGAGGTAGATCCGGGCAATACATTCGCGAGAGTCCATTTAGGGGAAGTTCTGCTGTTTAAGAAACAGAAGGACAAAGCGATTGCAGAACTGAAAAAAGTGGTTGAGAAAGATCCTAACGGAGTCGATGCGAGTTTGGCGCGGCAGTTGATGAAAGCCGCAGAAATGGGAGTTTTCAATAAGATTTAAGGGAGATAGGGAGATCAAATCTCAATATCTCCATTACACTGAAAAGAGCCGCCCGGGGAGCGGATTATGAAAATCAAAGGACCGGGAAATTATTCCGGACCGCCGCCTCCAGAACCGAAAGGAGACGACAAAAAGGTCGGAAAATTTCAACCGGAAAAACATGTTCAGCAGACGCAGGACACCAAAGCCAAAGCCAAAGGCCAAGCTCAAAGTATCTCTTCGATCGAAAAGGGGCTGAGTGAAGTTGCTAAAACTGCCAAAGCAGAAGGATTGAAAGGAGAAGCCCTTGCGGCAAAGGTCGTCGATACGGTTTTAACGGAGATGTTCGGCAAGGATTTTGTGTCACGTCCTGATGCGGCGGCTTTGCGCGAAACAATCACACCGTTTGTCGCGCAGGATGAGCATTTGTCTTCGAAATTGCAAAGTTTAATTACCCGATTGGGCAATAAGACTTAAGGGAGGAATTTTTTATGGTTGACGCTATTGGCGGGGCTGGAAAAGCCGGCGCCGAAATGTTCAAAGAAGCTTCCAAACAGCTTCAAAATGCAAATGAGCAGATGTCGAAGTTTGAAGATCTTCGGCAGAAATTAGAGAGTCAGGAATTCACCGTCAACAAGCCGGGCGGTGAGCATATGCAAATCAGTCAGCAACAGTCCACCAACCAGGTCGATCAGGTGAACAAGACTAATCAAGTGGAGCAGGTAAATCAGACACAAAAAGCAGGTGAGATACCTAAGGTCAAGGACATGGAAGGCCTGGAGAAGGTTGTGGACCGGATGAAGAGCAGCCAAAATCGCCTGAAAGAAATTCTGGACCAGGCCATGAGCGGCAGGACTTTTTCCCCTCAGGAGCTTCTTGCCATGCAAACGGAAGTTGGACAACTGACTAACGAGATTTCGCTTTGCTGCAAAATGGTGGAACAGGGCGTTTCCTCATTCAAATCCACAATGCAGATGCAGGTGTAGATGAGATCGGATTGGCGATTCTCCCCCCTTATGAAGGGGGGAGTAAGAGGGGGGTTGGAAGCGTTTCTGCTTATTTCCAACCTCCCCCTAGCCCCCTCCTTCATAAGGAGCAGGAAGTCATGTCGCAATCCTCTTATCAAGGAGAGTTGATGAAACACACGTTTCGGCAGTTGTTTCTTGCAATCGGAATGGTGTTGAGCCTTAGTGTGATGATTTCATGCAGCCAGGAGCTGCACCACGGCTTAACAGAAGAGCAGGCCAACGAGATGGTGGTTACGTTAACCAACAATGGCATTCACGCTACAAAAGTTCCGATCGAAGGGGAAGTCCTTACCTTTACGCTGACCGTACCTAAAGGGGACGCGTCCCACGCCTGGGAGATACTCCAGGCAAATAATCTGCCGAAGCCTCCAAAAAGAGGATTTGGGGAAGTGTTTGCCAAGACAAGCCTGATTCCGACAGCTGTTGAAGAAAAGGCCATGTACATGCAGGCGGTGATGGGTGAACTCGAGAAAACATTGGTCACCATGACCGGAGTGGTGGAAGCGCGCGTCCATGTAGTTTTGCCTGAATCGGACGTTTTGAAAGAAGAGTTGCAAGGTCCGACCATCACGAAAGCTGCAGTTTTATTGAAATATAAACCGGACAGGAGCGGCGCTGTGCCTTTTAAAGAGGAAGATGTGAGGAATTTGATTGCGAATAGCGTAGAAGGATTAAAGCCTGCTGATGTCGCAGTGGTCGCGTCCGAAATCGCGTCGGACCGTCAGCCGGATATGATCCACTATGGACCGATCAAACTATCAAAAGACTCATTATTCCCTTTCCAGATTCTTGCGGCTGTTGTGATCGTCCTTCTGCTTTTATTTGGTTTTATAATCGCAATGGCTGGTCGATCTTCCATGGCGTTGCGAAAAGAACTGGAAGCGCTTCGAGCGGCATTGCCGGCTACAAACCTGCCAGAAGTTGTAGAAAAGTAATCATTGATGGATGACGTCAAGGTAGTGAAAGTAATCAAGAAGGATAAGACCTCCGGGAGTAATCTGCGAGAGGACCTGGGCCGCGATTCGATTGAACAAGATGGAATCATTCGAGGTGAAGTTTATTCGGCTTCCGCAAAAGCGCGTGAGCTGCTTCAAAAAGCGCAGCGGGAGGCCGAGGCAATTCTACGAAATGCGGAGGAGGAGAGCGCCAAACAGCGCCAGACCGGATACGACACCGGTTATCAGGAAGGTCTTGCTCAAACGACAGAGTTAATGGTTAAGGCTCGAACCGAACAGGAACAATTTATAAAAAATGCCAACCGCGATTTAATGGATCTTGCTTTCAAGATCGCTGAAAAAATTATCGGCAAGCAACTTGAGATGGAGCCGGAAACGATTATTGGCATTGTGAAACAAGCGATGCAAACGGTTCGACAGAGCAAGCAACTCACGATTCGCGTTCATCCGGAAGATGCGAAGATTTTGAAGGAGAATGAGGAAGAACTCCAGGAAACTCTTGGGAGACAGCGGATTCTCGATGTGGTGGAAGACAAAAAGGTTCATCGGGGCGGCTGCATCATTGAATCGGAAATCGGTACGGTAGAAGCACAGCTTCAAACCCAGTTGGAGCGGTTGAAGAAAATCTTATTGCAGCCAAAAGCTTGACAAAACGCAGGCGTCTCGCCTGCATTATGGACCGCGGGCGTCACGCCCGCAGGAAACAAGAATTATGGCCGAGGTAGACAAATCATTACTTTCTCCTGATTTTTCGAAATACCTGGAGATGATTGATAATGCATCTCCCGTCGAAGTGAAGGGACGCGTTGTTGAGGTAGCAGGTCTTGTGGTGAAGGCAGTTGCTCCCGGTGTATCTGTTGGTGAGGTTTGCAATATTCGTTGCGCTCATCGCGCAAAGCCGATCCGCGCAGAAGTCGTCGGCTTCAAGGATGAACTTGTGTATCTTATGCCGTTGGGAGACACAAGCGGAATCGGTCCGGGCAGTGAAGTCAGCACAACTGGGGCTCCTCTAACGGTCAAATGCGGACCGCGCCTGCTGGGACGCGTTTTGAATGGTCTGGGCGAGCCGATGGATCATAAAGGAGATCTGGTTGGTGATGATTTTATCGATTACCCCGTGATGCAGCCTCCTCCCGATCCGCTCGAGAGACAACGTATCTTAACGCACATTGAAGTCGGAGTTCGGGCCATTGATGCGACCTTAACCTGCGGAGAAGGGCAGCGCATCGGCGTATTTGCAGCAGCAGGTGTAGGGAAAAGCACATTGCTGGGTATGATAGCCCGAAATACTGAAGCAGAAGTAAGTGTGATTTCACTGATTGGTGAACGTGGCCGTGAAGTGCGCGACTTTTTGGAAAAAGATCTGGGAGAGGAAGGGCTGGCGCGCTCTGTTTGCATTTGTGCGACATCGGATCAACCTTCTCTGGTGCGTTTGAAGTCAGCCTATGTTTCGACCGCGATTGCCGAATACTTTCGCGATCAGGGTAAGAAAGTCATTCTCATGATGGACTCCTCCACGCGTTTTGCGCGTGCTCAGCGCGAAATCGGTTTGGCCATCGGAGAACCTCCCGCAAGAGCAGGCTACACGCCTTCCGTCTTTTCAGAGTTGCCAAAACTTCTGGAACGGACAGGGAATTCCAGCAAAGGTTCAATCACGGCTTTTTACACCGTTCTGGTTGCGGGGGATGACATGAATGAGCCTGTCGCCGATGAAGTCCGCTCCATCCTGGATGGACACATCATTCTTTCCCGTCCTCTTGCTGCCTCCGGTCACTATCCTGCAATCGATGTGTCTCAAAGCGTAAGCCGTGTTATGGAAACAATCGCTGAAGACAGGCACAAGAAAGCATCAAGGAAATTGCGCGAAATACTTGCCACGTACGAAAAGCAGAAGGATTTGATTTTGATCGGCGCTTATCAAAAAGGGAGCGATCCGCGCGTCGATTATGCGATCAAGAAAATTGATGAGGTCAACGAATTTCTTCAGCAGGGTTTGTACGAAAAAATGTCCTTTGGGGAATGTGTCGACAAACTTTGCGCTCTTTTTGACGAGTAATCTCTATGGCAAAGTATCGCCTGCAAATCGTCCTGGATAAACGCCAGAAAGCAAAGGAAGATGCCGAAAAAGCGTTAGGAGAGGCCCAGAAAGCTCTGGAAGAGGAAAAAAAGAAAGAAGCGCAATGCGTTCAGGCGGTGGAAGACGCGAAGCAACACAAAGAAAACGCAAAGATCGAATTGAATCAAAAAATCCTTGATGGGAAACTCTCCGTTGAAAAAATTCGGATGGGCAAAGATCATTTGAAGAGTCTGGATTTCGAAATTAAAAAAGCCGAGGAAAAACTGCAAAGGCAGCGTGAAAAAGTAAAGGAAGCGGAGTTGTTTGTGGAACAGCGCAGGTCGGAGTTACTTGAGAAAACGAAAGATTTCCAGGCAATCGATAAGCATAAGGAAAAATGGAAAGAGAATATCAAAAAAGAGATCGAGACTGCTGAACAAAATGAGCAAGAAGAGATCGGAAACGTTCTCTTTGTTGCGAGAAAAATAAAGGATTCGTCATCATGAAAACATCCAGTGTATCTCAACAAGCTCCCGCTGCCAAAACAACTGACAACAAAACGCCAAACAAGACAGAAGCAAAACCGCAAAAGGAATTCAAAGAGGTTCTGGATTCCGACGCGCCTAAAGTACCCCGTGGAAAAATATACGGGAAAGGACTTCAAAAAGGACCGAAGCTTGCCAAAGGTCAGACCGAACATCAACCTTTGACCCACGCCGGCAAAAAACCCGTTTCGGCCAAACATGGAAAAGAGGACTTTCAGGAAGGGGCCCTAAAGAAAGAGGAATTCTCAAAAAAACAGGTCAAAGAAAAAGAAGAATTAAAAGAGTTTTCAGTGCCAAATATGAATATGAGTCCGGCCTCGATACAGGCGAAAGCGGAGGTTCAAAAAACGCATGCTCCGGCTCTCAATATCCGGGAGATTGAAAGCATCGTTCAAAAAGTGCAGGTGGGCGTAAATGAGAAAGGCCTGCCGGAGATGAATTTTGAAATCATGACCGATAAACTCGGCGCTTTAAATCTAAAAGTCAGTTCGGAGAATGAAAAAATCAATATCCAGTTTGTTACACAGGATGCAAGCGCGCAAGCCGAATTGCAAAAGGGCATGAATGAACTTTCGCAATTACTGGGTCAACGTGGCCTCAACCTGGCTGAAACAAATGTCATGACCCGCGATCAACAATCGCAACAACAGCAGGATCGCGGAGGCCGTGAATCGGATTCCTCTGTCCAAACGGAAACAGCTAAAACGCGCGCACGCAAACGATCTACAACGGTACCGGACGATGACGGCTTCACAATTTAAGATGAAGCGCTACTATCTTTGTGCGGCTTTTCTCCTCTTTCTGTTTTTTCCACACATTGCGTTCGCTCAGGGAGACAACATCATTAATTCACCACTGGCGCTGCTGGTCTTGCTGGGTGCCATTTCTCTTGCTCCCTTTGTCTTAATCATGGTCACATCGTTCGTGAAAATATCAGTGGTTCTATCCATCCTGCGCCAGGCGCTCGGAACGCAGCAGATTCCTCCTACGCAGGTCATCAACGGACTGGCCATCATCCTGACAATTTACATCATGTATCCGGTTGCGCTCGAGATTAAAGATGGCACGGCAGCTTTGTTTGATGAGCGGTCACAGAGTCCCCTCCTATCGGATTCTACTACTCGATTAGTAAAGGAAGGAGTTCAGGTTGCTAAAGAGCCCCTTCGCAAGTTCATGCTAAAGCATGCACATATAAAAGACCGCCAGCTGTTTTACGGACTGGCCCGGCGGATGCGCACTCCGGAACAGCAGAAGAATCTTTCAGATAAAGCATTGATAGTTGTGGTGCCCGCTTTTGTGATCAGCGAATTAAAAGAGGCTTTTCAGATCGGTTTCTTGATCTTCGTGCCGTTCATCGTGATTGACATGGTTGTATCGAATATTTTGATGTCGATGGGGATGATGATGCTCTCGCCAACCACTATTTCTCTGCCTTTTAAGATTCTTCTATTTATTTTGATCGACGGTTGGTACCTGATCGCGCGCGGCCTGGTGCTTGGATACATACCGCATTAGCGGTTCCATGAGGAGAAATTATGCTGGAAAACCTCGTAGTGAAAGTCATCAATGAAGCGTTATTGCTGGTTCTGATTTTATCTGGCCCTCCAATTTTAGTAAGCATGATCGTTGGTCTTGTGATCAGCGTATTTCAGGCGACGACCCAAATTCAGGAACAGACTTTATCTCAGGTTCCAAAGATGATTACCGTTTTTTTAACTCTGGCTCTATCCGGTTACTGGATGATGAGTTTAATGATGCGTTTTGCCCAAAATCTCTTTTACAACTTTCCGAATCTCGTTCGTTGAGATTTAACGCCGGCGTCCGCCGGCCGAGCTAAGAGCCCATGGACGATCAAGTAATTGGTCAGATGGCATCGCGTCTAAGATTAGACGTTGATCCGTATTACGTGATCGCTTTGCTTGCGCTGATTTTCGCGAGAACCGCGCCCATGGTTGCTCTTTCTCCAATATTCGGCGGGAAAACAGTTGTAGCCCAGATCAAGGTCGGATTGGCTCTCATTTTGTCCGTAGCGTTATTTCCGTTTCTTTATCCGCTGATGCAAGGCAAAATCCCTCACCAGGGCCTGGCCTTCTGGGCGCTCATCAGCAAAGAGGCTGCGATTGGAGGACTGATTGGATTCACTTCCTCGTGGGTTTTCGCAGCATTCGAATCGGCAGGTCATCTCATCGATATTCAGCGCGGGTCCTCTCAGGCCAGCGTGTTGGTGCCTCAACTGGATATATCAGGGCCCATCTTTGCGAACCTGCAGGCGCAGATTGCGATCGTTCTTTTTTTTACTTTGAACCTTCATCATATTTTTCTTTCCGCATACTATCAAAGCTTCGATTTGATTCCGTTGCCGCAGTTTCCGAATATTTCAAACGATTTCCTCATTCTGGTGACACAACTGATCATCATGACCGGAAAAATCTTTTTGATCGCGTTTCAGGTAACCGCTCCGGTGTTGCTCTCTTTGTTTATGGTAGACGTAGTCATGGGAGTCATGAATCGTCTGGCTCCGGCAGTCAACGTTACCTTTTTAGGTCAGCCGGTTAAAGCCGCCGTCGGTATTATCATGTTTCTTGCGGCATTTACGTACATCTTGCGGTACAGCGGGAGATTGTTTGTTGATATGATTCAGGATTTAAAACTGGTATGGAAAATTCTATCCTAGCTTGGCGTTTCTTGGCGCCTTGGCGGTTAATAAATGTCAGATAAAACAGAAGATCCGACTCCGAAGCGGATGCGCGAGTCCAAGAAAAAAGGACAAGTCGCTAAGAGTCAGGATGTGACAACCGCATTCTTGTTTGTGGTTGCCTTTAGCATTCTGATTGCCATAGGGCCCGGAATGACGGAAAAGCTAAAAATCCTGATGAAGCAATATTTTGAGATCGCCGTAACACCCGAGCTCCGGCCGGATGCCTATAGCACGCTTGGCACGGAGCTGATTTTTACAATGCTTGGTTTGGTTCTCCCTTTGATGGCTGCGAATTTTGTCATTGCCGCTTTCGTCTGCTACATTCAAGTAGGCTCCCTATTTACGATGGATACCCTGAAGCCGGACATGAAAAAGCTGAATCCATTGAGCAAACTAAAGCAGTGGTTTTCGCCGACAATTCTTGTCGAGTTGTTGAAAAATATTGTCAAAATGACTGCTGTATGTTTTCTGGCTTACCAAATCGTTTCAACTTCTCTTCGCGGGCTGGTGCTCTCCGTTGGGAGCGACATCTCGAATCTGGGCGCTCTTTTGAGTGATATGGTGACGAGCTTCACCTTCCGCGTCGCTGCCGTTTTTATGGTGATTGCTGCGGCCGATTTTGCATTCCAGAAGAAACAGCATATGAAGGGCCTGAAAATGTCCAAGGATGAAGTCAAACGTGAGTACAAAGAGGATGAAGGCGATCCTCATTTCAAGTCGAAGAGGAAACATTTGATGCAAGAGCTGGTTTTCAATACCCAGATGTCGAAGGTAAAGAAAGCCACTGTTGTGGTTGTGAACCCAACGCGAATTGCAGTGGCATTGTTTTACGACAAGGAAAAGGGGGGAGCTCCGGAGATTGTTGCGAAAGGAGAAAGGTTGATTGCTGATCAGATTCGGGAACTTGCCAAGGAAGCTGGAGTTCCGATCATGCGGAATGTCAGTCTGGCGCAGGCATTGAATCGATTGGAAATTGGTGATCAGGTTCCGGAAGAATTGTACGAAGCGGTGGCTGAAGTCCTGAATTTTGTTTATAAAATGGGCCAGCACCAGCGGCGGTGATATGATAGGTAAGCAAATGTAGCGCGGGCGTCTCGCCTGCGTCATAAGGCATTTTTATGGCGAAAATAAAATTCGATCCTCAGGAAATTAAAAGATTGTTCATGACAGGGGAAATTATTCCCCTGATGACAAAGTACGGTGACGTCGGCCTCGCACTCATGGTGATCGGAGTGCTGGCGATGATCATCATTCCGCTGCCGTTCTTCGTACTGGATATTTTATTGACCTTAAACATTACGATGTCCGTTGTAATTTTGATGGTAACCATTTACATTCCGGAAGCGCTGAACATTGCTTCCTTTCCTACGATCTTGCTGGTTACAACTTTGTTCCGTCTCGGTCTTGAGATTTCGGCAGCTCGATTGATTCTTCTTTACGCCCACGCCGGTGAAGTTATCGAAGCATTTGGCAATTTTGTTGTGGGTGGAAATTTTGTTGTCGGCTTCATTCTATTCATCATCATCACCATGGTTCAATTCCTCGTAATCGCGAAGGGCGCAGAGCGCGTGTCCGAAGTTGCCGCGCGTTTCACTCTGGACGCCATGCCTGGAAAGCAAATGAGTATCGATTCAGATTTGCGTGCCGGCAACATCACCATGGAAGATGCCAAAAAGAAAAGGCGGAACCTCGAGAGGGAGAATCAGCTGTTCGGTTCGATGGATGGAGCGATGAAGTTTGTCAAAGGGGATGTCATCGCCGGAATGATCATCACAGTTATCAACATTGTGGGTGGTCTCATCATCGGCGTCATGCAAAAAGGAATGCCTGCTGATAAAGCGGCTAAGACATACAC
The DNA here is from genome assembly GCA_022616075.1 of bacterium. Lineage (NCBI taxonomy): Bacteria > bacterium. Next base: position 30,252 of record JAKEFK010000368.1, on the reverse strand, counting down.
ATTGCTGACCATTGGTGAAGGAATGGTCGCACAGATTCCCGCGCTGGTGATATCGCTTGCAGCCGGCATGGTTGTCACGCGAGTCGCTGCTGAGGAAGAGGGCGCGAATCTTGGAAAAGAAATTGGAACGCAGTTGCTCGCCCAGCCAAAAGCGATGGCCATCGCATCCGGGTTGCTGGTGGGACTTGGAATCATTCCCGGTTTGCCCAAAGTTCCATTCTTCATTATGGCCGCCGTAACCGGAAGCATTGCTTACGGATTGTTCAAGCTGAAAGAAAGACAGGAGAAGGGAGAAGTCATTGCCGGCACGGAACCGAAAAAGGAAAAGAAACCAACCGATGCCGAGAAAGAAGAAGATCAACTTTCTCTACCATTGCCGGCTCCGCTTGCGCTGGAGCTAAGCACCGAGATGACAAAGATGCTGGACGTATCTACAGCAGGCGGGCGCTTCATCAATGAGCTGTTGCCGCAAATCAGGGACCGTCTTTTTTATGAGCTGGGTGTGCGATTTCCGGGAGTCCGCGTGCGTGGTATGGTTCCTGGTCTCGGCGCCGATTCTTATGTCGTGAAGCTCAATGAAGTTCCCGTTGCGTTTGCAAACGTAATGTTGGGGAAGTGTTTTGTAAACGATACGGCCACGAATGTGCGGTTATTGCAGATTGAAGCGATTGAAGGAATGAATCCCATGACTCATCAGGCGGGTTCGTGGATTCCGTTGGAAGATCGCGAAAAAGTGGAAAAAGCAGGAATCACCATTATTGACATTCCCGGTTATGTTTCGCTGCACCTGGGAGATGTCATGCGGAGGTATGCGTTTGAATTCATCGGAATCCAGGAAGTTCAGGGAATCCTGGATCAAATGGAGCAGATTTATCCGGCCCTTGTGAAGGAAACAGTTCCAAAACTGGTGAACCTGCATCTGCTTGCGGAAATCCTCAAGAGATTGGTGCAGGAGGATATTTCAGTCGCAGACATGAGAACGATTCTCCAGGCGATTGCCCTCTGGGCGCCTGTGGAGACCAACCCAACAGTGCTTTCGGAATACGTGCGAACTGAAATGAAACGCTACATCAGCTTTAAATACACGCGCGGTCAGGGGAATCTAATTGTGTACCTGCTGGATCCGGAAATTGAAGAAATCATTACGAATTCTATCCGGCAGTCCGAAAGCGGAAATTATCTGGCACTGGATCCTGATTCGGCGCAGCAGATTCTGAAAAGCTTTCAATCAGAATTGGGAAACATTCCTGCCACCGCCCAGCAGCCGGTTGTGATTACAACAATGGAAGTCCGGCGCTATCTTAAAAAACTTGTTGAAATACATCATCCCTCAGTGGCTGTACTTTCCTATCAAGAGTTATCCCCGGAAATCCGGGTACAACCAATCGCGCGAATTGCCCTTCAGAAGCAGCTTTACTAAAGAAAAGATATTTCTTTTGCGGCTGAAGCCACAACCATGCATCGTTCAATATTGGACTCAGGATCCGCAGGAACGATGAAAAATACCGGCCTTCCTTGTTGATACCCCTGTGTGGTGCCGATCAGTTCCTCGCCATCCTTGAAAAGCACACGAATTTTGCGTCCCATTAAAGGTTTCGAGGAATCAAAATCCTTTTTGTCGTGGTGATCAGGATTTCCTTTGAAGTCCTTCACAAAAAAAACAGCTTTCAATTCCTCCAGGCGGACCATAATCGGTTTTTCAGCGGAATCAATCAGACTCAAGTGAAAGAAGGATCTGTTCGGAACAAAGTCGGTTGTATGCCCCTTCATCACCCGACCGTCTTTGTATCGAGCCACTATCTTGTTCGGATTCATGGTCCTATTCTATCAGGTAGCAAACGGCCGGCAAGGAATTCGAAGTGGGATTTTCGGTGGCAGACTCTCCATCAGTGAAGCTAACATAGCGGACTGATGGAGGAACGATTATGAAGTCCACAAATTTTTTAATTTCAGGTTTGCCGCTGGAAGCCTTTTCTAATCTATTCGAGCTGGATGATGCCGGACTGGCTGCTGTGAACGCGCGAAGATGCATCGCCGATTCGAAACCGGGTTTCCCCTGTCGTGTCAGTCTCGAAGATGCGGAGATTGGAGAATCTATCATTTTATTGACGTACGAACATCACGCTGTCGACGGTCCGTACCGCGGAACGGGTCCTGTCTACGTTCGACAAAGCGCAAAACAGGCTCAATTGAAAGTGAATGAATTACCCGATGTGGTGAAACGCCGGCTCATTTCGGTGAGAGCTTACAATTCTCAATCCTTAATGGTGGCATCGGAAGTTGTGGAAGGGAGCAATTTGGAAGAGCAAATAGACCGATTTTTTTCGGATGAGCAGATTCAGTACTTGCACCTGCACAACGCGAAACCGGGATGCTTTAGCTGCAGAGTCGACCGCGCCGCTAAAGAATAAATTATCCCGCCTGGTTGGTAGTTGCGTCTCCGTCCGTTAAAAGAGTTTCCGATGGAGGCGGTTCTCGATGCGCTTCTCCAGTTCTGCCTCAGCGGCAGCGGCAGGAGTAGCTCCTTTTGGTGGCTTCGGATCGGTTGTGTTGCACTTGAAATCCGGCAGTCCTGTGAGGTCTCCGTAGATCGTTGCAGTTGCATCACAGGCGATCTGTTGTCCACTGTTTCCTGAGATTGTAGTGTTGTTAGGGATCGGTTCGCCTGCTATCTGGAAGCCGCCGAATTCGGCGTTGGAGTTGTGTAAAACGCGCAGCCCGTCTGTCGAATTACCGGTGATAGCCGCATCAGAGATGGTAGTGCAAGCTCCACCATCCAGCACAATTCCTGCCCCAATATTGTTAACAATTTCGACGTTCCGCGCTACAACGCATCCCGGTCGGAATGCAGAAATACCGGCATCGTTGGTAATAGGAGAGCTTCCGTTATTTTGAACCTTATGTTTTATGGACGAAAGAGGCGATGAAAAAAATATGTTTGAAGAAACGGATATGATTCCGAATTGCGTGTGTCCTTGAATCGTTGTGAAGCCAGGTGCTGTTCCTTCAACCGCATTAATCCCCACGTGGGGCACTCGTCCAACGAAGAGTCCAATCGGGCCGTTATTTTCGATGAGATTGGATCCGTTTATTCCGGCAACACCACCACTAATAATCCCGATCCCAAACCCGTTATTTCGATAGATGTTTCCATCGGGCGGAGTGCGTCCGTTGACTGCAAGATTACTGGCCTGTACGATTACGGCATCCTCCACACTGTCTTCAATTGTTGTTCTGCCTCTGATCCGCAAAATTGAATTGTTAGCGGCGACGATTCCTGCGCCGTTATTACTGATGACTACTTCCTGGCCTGCGCTGGGTCCACCGATAACTGCCGTAGATTCCGTATCGGCAGTCACACCGATATCAGGATTGTTAATAATTGTGCATCCTCTTATATCCACATCAGACCGGAAAGCGAAAACCCCGGCAACCCCAAAATCATCCGCCTGGTTGTCTCCATCGATAATCAATTGCCGTAAAGAGATCTCCTGCGAGCGGTTTATGGAGACGACAATATCATTTGCAGCACTGGCGCTGCGAATCGTCGCTCCACTACTACCCTGGATTGTAAGGCGATCGATATGATCGATCGTGACGTTTTCAACACATGTGCCCGTGACATTGATGGTATGTGGTCCTGTCGGCGACGACAGCCCATCGATGGCGGCTTGAAGGCTCTCCGCGTTGTCGCAGTTCACGTTGACCATATCGGCACACAGGCAGAACGGGATAGCTAGAAAAACCACTGCAAGCAAAATGTTGATTTTTTGGGCGTGTAAACTCATGGCTCCTCCCTTTGCATTTTTCTTGACAATGCGGCCGATCCAAGAAGAGGCAAGCGACAAGCGATATGTCGACCGCTTTGTTACCCCACTCTCGCATGGTTTGACGGGACCAAACCGGTGCAATGATCCTATTTTCGCAAAATTGAACCATGAAAGCAATCGGTGAAAAGAGTGCCCTATGTTGTGAGACACCGACTCATTTCGGTGCAAATCTACAACTCGCAATCGTTGATGGTAGCATCAGAAGTGATGGGAGCAACCTTGAAGAGCAGATAGAACGCTTTTTTTCTGATGAGCGGATTCTTTACTTGAATTTGCACAACGCGAAACCGGGATGTTTTAGCCGCAGAGTCGACCGCGCCGATTAGGAATGAATTATTTCTGTTAGAGCTTCGACCCGATTCGTGATACAGCATCCTGCGCTGCTTGCAGGTAAACAACTTTTGGTTGGAGAGCGAACTCCCTCAAGCAGGCTTCCGTAAATTTAATGGCGTGTTCTTCATTCACATCCACGGCGCGAGCGATCAGCTCTTCCTTTTTGAGCGGCTCGGAAAGCATCCGCTGACTGCTCGTTTTAGGAGAAGAAATAGAATAAAGACCTGCAGCGAATTGCCATGCATATAGCAAAAAGTCCGGCCTGCCTTGCTCCGATACATAAGGTAGAACTGTGCGCGTAGCTGTTGTCGCGGTTATCGTGTGGATCAACGCGATGAAATTCTGTTGATGAACGTTTCTGACATAAACGCCAGCAAAAGTTTCGGTCATTTCTGAAATTTAAAAAGCGGGCAAGTGAGCTAACAATGTGATCAGCCGGAGCGTTTGCGGCACCAGAGGGTTCCGTCAGGGGATAATCAGGGCAGGTCCTTTTTTAAATTCAAGTTTCGAATCAGACGGTGGAGATGCGTTACATGGACGCCCAGGATTTTTGCCGCCTCAGTGTAGTTGTAATCGGACTTTTTCAAAGCGTTGAGGATGGAATCCTTTTTTGCCTGGCGAGAGACCCGCTGAAAATTTCCCACGGCTAAAGAGCTTCCGGGTTCAATCTCCTGCAGGGCTTCCGGCAAAATCTTCCGGTAGTATGAATCCTGTAGAGCCTAGCACTACAGCTCGTTCGATCGCATTTTCCAGTTCGCGAATGTTTCCCGGCTTGCAGCGGTTCGAACGAAATGGATTGCCCTCGATAAAATACTTCAGCGTTGCATTGCTAAGGATCCTTCAAAACGATTCGAATCTGTTTCTGTGATGTATAAAGAATTTCTTCCTGTCATTCAGCGCATTCAAGCAAATCCTGTTTAAACGCGGAAAAATACAACTTGCAATGGGAAAATCCGCCGTAGCGTTATATCCGCGAGTCTCGTCAGGTTTGAATGATCTAGACTTCTGACATGAACCGATTTTCTAGTGATGAAGCAGACTGCAGATCATGTGGAAAAATTCAGATGTGAATAAAATTGCAAGCGGGAAACACCTGCGGTCCATAATGCACGCAAGATGCCTGCGCTCCCTTATTTCTGCGAAATAGCGCTGCTCAGTGCTGCGGCAACGATAGATGCCAGAGCACGCGCCCGGTTTGCCACAGGGTTCTCTCCATCCGGATCCAGATCGATTGCTTTCTTGAAATCGGCGGCTGCTTGCGCGAAATTTCCTTTTGCGATCATAAGCTCGCCACGATTCACATACGCTTCAACATTTCCAGGATCCAAACCAAGAGCCAGTGTGTATTCTTCAATCGCTCCATCCACGATCCCCAGTTTCTGGTAGATCGCGCCAAGCACCGCATGAAAATATCCATCATATGGATTGCTGATGACAAGTCCTTGAAACACGGTCTGCGCATCCTTTAAGCGTCCCTGTTCCATCATCGTGTAGCCCATTTCAGCAATGCTGTAAGCTTCCTCGATCGTGATGCCGTAAAGCTGGCCGAGGGTAAGCTCGCCCATAATAAACTTTTCAACGCGGTCCGGTGACATTGTATCCATCAAGTTTGGTTCCCGTGATTCATCAGGTTTCACGTCATACACCTTGTCTTCTTTCTGATCCGCCATTCGTTCGACCTCCAGACGCGCGCGTAAAAAGAAAAAAGAGCTACCAGCTTCGAAGAAGCATGGTAGCTCTAGTGAGAAAATTCCTCATTTATTTGGCAGAGGACAACGCCGCAGAGAGCGCCGCAGCTGTTACACTGGACAGTGCTCTAGCACGATTCGCCGATGGACTGTTTCCATCAGGATCGAGTTCCAACGCGTTCTTGAAATCCGCAGCAGCTAGCTGGAAATTTCCTTTACGAATCAGAAGCTCTCCCCGATTTACGTAAGCCTCCATGTTGGCAGGATCTAACCCGATGGCGATGCTGTATTCTTCGATTGCGCCATCAACATTTTCCTGTTTCTGGTAAATGGATCCCAACACCGTATGGAAGTAGGCATCGTAAGGGTTGCCGATCACAAGTCCTTGAAAAACGGTTTGTGCTTCGTTCAACCTTCCTTGTTCCATGAAAGTGTAGCCGAGTTCAGCAACGCTATAGGCTTCCTCAATCGTAATCCCATAGAGTTGACCGAGTGTCAATTCACCCATGATGAATTTTTCAACACGATCCGGCGAGAAGGTATCCATCAAATTTGGTTCTCTGGATTCGTCTGGTTGTACTTCAAATATCTCTGGCATTGTTCCCTCCTTTACCGAATCAAGCGTGCCGAAGACATGCTCATGTCATGGACGCTTTTCAGAACGTTACCCATGCTTTCCATCATGCGTTGGAAAGCCTGCATCATGGTTTCGAGTTCTTTCATGGCAATTTGTTCGCTGCCTTTGCCTTTTCCGGCCTCACCAGCACCACCAGCGCCACCTTGGCCGCCAGCAGCGCCGCCGCCACCACCGACCGCGCCACCTACAGCGCCACCGATTTGGCTACCGAGCGATGCACCAAGTGGTCCACCGAACATGCCACCGAGTAAACCTCCTCCCATTTGGAGAAGTCCACCCAGCATTCCGCCGCCGCCGCCACCACCGAGAATTCCTCCCAGCAGTCCGCCGCCGCCGCCGCCACCAAGAATTCCACCGAGCAGTCCGCCGCCGCCGCCACCACCGAGAATTCCTCCCAGCAGTCCGCCGCCGCCACCGCCACCTAGAAGTCCACCAAGGAAGCCGCCGCCACCACCGGCTTTTCCGCCGCCACCGGCTCCACCAGCTTTGTCACCACTTTCTCCCTGGCTCTTCATCTGCTCCATCTTCGACTCAATTTCTTTCTGCTTCTTTTCCATGAACTTCATCATGAACTGCGCCAGCTTGGCTTCAAAGCTCATGTTCGGGTTCTTCAAGATTTGATCCAGTTCATCACCAGGACCACTGGGGCCACCAGCTTGACCGGGACCACCTTGCGCACCCTGTGCGCCCTGCGCTCCTTGCTGACCTCCACCGAGAATTCCACCAACTGCTTGGCCAATCCCTTGACCAATACCCTGACCAATGCCCTGAAGGAATCCACCGAGCTGATTCAACACTCCATTCATCATCCCGGGAAGCTGCCGTCCAAGCATGTTCCCCACGTTCTGATGACAATGATTGTGGTAGGGCACCATCGGATGATGAACTTTCTTCGCAATGGTGATGTTGCCATCTGCGTTTCCATCCAGAACTATTCGTCCACCAACCTGGCTTTCAATCTTGGCCCGGAAGTTCGGATCTGTGAGGATCTTTGACTCGAGCTGCTTCGGAGTTACTCCCCAGTCGTTGCCGACATCAATTTTCTTTCCATCGATCATCACATCTTTCTTGCCGAACAACCCAGCAAGATTTGGCTCCCTGTACACATTGATTTTTTCACGATCGTAATGTGTATGCTTCGAAGTTCCCCAATGATGACCGTAGTTATCGTGCGGTCTTGAACAATGTCCGGGAGCAGCAAACCCGCCACCCATCATTTTGTCCAACTGGGAAGTTGAAAGCGGAGAAAACAAATCGAGCATGTTTCTGGCAACGCCAAGGTCGTTTCCTATGGCTTTATCCAGCGACATACCGTAAAGATCACCTAATTTATCCGAAAACCCCAGGTCATCCATAAACCGGTTTAGTTGGGTTCCCGGTGACATTCCGCCTACATCCATACGTTCCTCCTAATCTATTAGTAGTTTTCAGTTTGCTTGTTAAGCAAATGAATTGTTTCGTACGACCTTGCTGCCGAAGATTTCTGCAGCAATCTTATCACACGGCCGCTCCGATTCAAAAGCATTTGCACTCAAAGTCACTTTACTTATCGGCCTGACTTTTCAAGAAGTTGCGTGCCGGTTCAAGGGGCTCCGGAAGTCGGCCTGAAAAGGCGGTCGGTCACCTGGAACGCGACAGCAAGCGTCTTCGCGTCGGGCGTCCCCGGGTCTTCGGGTCTTGACGCGGGGACTCAAAAACGCGTTAACGCTAAGACGCTCTTGGGTTCAGTAAGTGCAGAGCGAGGCTGGCAACGCATCCCGCGTGGTGATCGGTTTGGGCATTTCCTCCCGGCACATGAATCTTTCCATCTGCATCAGACAGCGTCAGGAGTTTTTGCGTCAACAGATCAATTGTGGCAGGATCGTGCGGAGAAAGAATGGCTTCCGCGAGCAATAGCTCGGCTATCACGTCAGCATTGCTTCTGTGCCGTTGAGCCAGAAAATGCGCTTCCGCCATCACATCATCGATCGTGATCCCTCGTGGAACGCGTGAAGCTCCGTAGTTTCCCAGAAAGAAGATTACGTGCAACAGGTGATAAATCCGGAGAAGCTCATGGTGGGGAAGCGGGCCTGGAACGAACTCACTTCTGAAACCGGTGCGCACCTGCCAATACCGGATAACGGAGCGCATCGGTTCACCGGTCATCCGGATGAGCGGCTCGCAGAAATCAAGCATCCGTTGCATTCCAGGCAAAGCTTCCTGGACATCCACTCCGTTTTCCTGCATGCACCATAACAATACCAGGCAGCTTGCAGGATCGTTGACGAGCACCAATTCCGTGTCGGCACGCGCGAAGGCTTCGACAAGCTCCGGACAATAAGCCATGAGCTGGTTCATCTCTTCATGCTTGAGAATCGTGCGAATCAGAAAGCGATCCGCGAGCATAATCAGATTTTCCGGCTGTTCATTTGAAATCCAGGCTTCAATGCTTTCCAGCAGGTTCATCCTTGGATCTCCAAATCAATGAATCGAATCCCGGGTATTGTGGCTCTCGACCAACTTACCATCAATCCAAACAGACCAATTGCTGAAGGAACGCCCGGGAGTATCATCCACTTCGCAGGCAAAATCGATGCGAATCTCAGTTCCAGGTTTCGTTTGGACAACTCGTTCTAGCGGGCATACCGTGCTTCCCCAGTGATTTCTGGGAGCGCCCGGACCACAGGAGAGCAGAATTCCTCCCGCAAATTCAGCATCGAACCAAACCACAACACCATTCAGGAGACTCTCCCTTCTGCACACAAAAGACTGAGAGCCGCGAAAGGGGAGTTTCGCATCTTGAGGTACAAAAGTGTAAAGGTCCGTGCTCCACATCGGTTTTGGTTCGGCCAGCAGGTTTTCCGGACCAAGATGTTGCTGGCTGTATCGTAGTTCATTTGCCGAATGATCAGCGATCGGTTGGAGATTGAATCCATATGGCCGGCTTTGCCAGAAGAACATATCGCTGTCCAAAACGGGATCATAAGCGGGAGCCATCCATGCCGTTACACGCTCGGGAAGCATTTTGCCGTCCGCTTTCAACCAGCGGTCTCGTGTCGCAAGCAAAGGATACAGGAGGTTTTCATCAACACCAAACGGTCCAAGCCATTCGGACACAAGAACATCGACTTTTCCCGGTAACTGAACGTCCAGAATATCGGATTGGATGATTTCCACTCGATCGGATAGACCATTTTTTTTTGCCAGTTCACGGGTGACTCTGGCAATGGCTGTGCGTTCCACTGCATAGACCTTTTTTGCGCCCGCAACTGCTGCAAAAAAACTTAATATTCCGCTTCCGGCGCCCATATCCAGCACAATGGAATCTGGAGTCACTACATGCTCAATTGCTCTGCGGTACGCCTCGCCACGCACCAGATCGCTCAGCATCAATCGGTGGATCCAGAGTTGTTCGTATGAAGCACCTTTCATAAGAGTGCCAGAATGATGAGTAATGAGTGATGAGTCCGGCTATCAATTCTCATTGCTCATGACTCATTACTTTGGCGCTTATTTTCGTGGAGGTGCCCAGCGTTGAACATTGCTGAGGTTTGTAAACAGAACTCGGGCGCGACGTCCGACCGGGTTTTTGCCATCAGGATCCAGCTGAATCGCGCGCTTTAAATCTTCCGCGGCCTCGCGTGGCCTTTGCATGTGGATCAAGGTTTCGCCACGATTCACGATTACAAAGATGTCATTCGGCGCGGACTTTAGAGCCTGAGTGTAATGATAATAAGAGGCATCCCATTTATTATGAATTTGATAGATGGATCCGAGCATCTTTTGAATGTTGGGATCAGAGCCATTCACCACCGCAAGGGCTTCAAAGATCACTCTTGCAGAATCGTATTTCCCTTCTTCATAAAGGAGGTAGCCGTGTTCGGCGAGCGCTTTCGTTAATCCCGGCGTGAGGTCATAAACTTCAGCGGTGGTGAGTTTTCCGCTAAGCCATTTTTCTACGCGCTCTTCAATCTCAGTGTTTTCCGCCATGATCAGCACAACAGAGGAGCTTTTACACGCGACAATTCCAGATAGTCCAGATCGGCAAAGGAATTCTGTATAAATTCACCGAGCTTCTTCAGAGCGTCCAGCTTGGAGCGAAATTGCAGAAGGGCGCTTGCTTTTTCAGAGCTACTGGTCCGCCCATCGAATAATTTTTGGCGAAGCTCATCCAGGGAATGAAGAGATCGTTCGCGAATGAACTTCAACGGATCCTCCATCGATGGAACGTCCGCTGGAAAAACGAGGCCGCGAAACCCAGCTGTCAAAAAGTGTTGAATGTTGATGGGCGCATCTTCAGAGTCTGCCACAAGATCATCAGCAAGCTCCTGCAATTTCGTGTCGGCGCCAAGAGCCTGAAAAAGCTCATTCAGCTCCCGTCGAATTTGCGGATGATGAAAGATGTCTGGAGCGGTTTGCCATCCAGCTGGTCGTGGAATGAAACCGAAAGTAGATAGTGGCGGAAATTCCTTTCGAAGAAGTTGATCCAGCCGGCTGTAGCCGGTAGATACAATCGCCTTATATTCATCGACGCGCCTCCGTGGTACAACCGCTTTTATTTCTGGCGCTTCTGCTTCCCCCGGCTGCTGTGAGACCAGATCACTGATCTGCTGCCCAACATCCGGATAAACAATTCCATCCACAGATCTGCCGGCTTTCATATTCCCTCCGTTTGATTATCGGCATTCGCCCGGTGAATATTGCTTGGATTATTTTAACAGAAGAACGCCAAAGAAGTAATGAGCATTACTTGGCACCCTGATAAAAGAAAAGTTGCTAAATGGCGAGTCGTACATAATGTTAAGATTAGCAACTAGGAGAGCATATGAAAACTCAATTTCTGGCTTTATTGTTGATTCTTTGCCTTGTGGTTCCGGTCTTTGGATCCAAAAGGGACCAGATCGAACGGCTTCGGAACTCCACAGAAGTATTGCAGGAAATTCTGGATATCCCGGAAGGGATTCCACAGGACCTTCTCGAAGACGCGGAATGTGTTGTGATTATTCCCTCAATGAAAAAGGCCGCTTTTGGAATCGGTGGTAACTACGGCAAAGGCTGTATCCTATGCCGGACGGAAGCCGGCTGGACTCCTCCTGTGATGGCTTCCATTAAAGGAGGAAGCTGGGGATTGCAGGTTGGAGGTTCTGCGACCGATCTTCTTCTGTTGATCATGAACAGGAAAGGAATTCAGAAGTTGTTAGAGAGCAAATTCACGATCGGTGTGGATGGTTCTGCGGCTGCGGGTCCGAAAGGACGCACCGCCGCAGCGGCAACAGATGCGAAAATGAGAGCCGAGATTCTCTGTTATGCCAGAAGCCGCGGATTGTTTGCCGGAGTTTCCATTTCCGGATCCGTATTGAAACCGGATCGCGGAGACAACGAAGACCTCTACGGTCGCAGAGTGAATGAAAAGAAATTATTGACGGAAGGTGGCCCGGTTCCAGCATCTGCCAGGGCTTTGGTTGGCCTGCTGAATAAGTATCCGCGCGATTAAACAAAGTAGCGCAGGCGTTCTCGCCTGTGCAAGCTCGCCGCAGACGGGGGATGTCCGCACTACTTTGCTAAGAACCTTTCTGAAATCATACCCGTATTGTATTAAGACATTAGTACAAAGGAAGTAGTGAATGTTTCAGGTTCGGACCGGTTCAGGGGAGCCAATTTACGAGCAGTTGATAAGGCAGGTCAAACACGCCATCACGACAGGCGTTTTGAAATCCGGCGATCAGCTACCGCCTGTTCGTGAACTCGCGGTGCGTCTTGTGATCAACCCGAATACGGTTGCCCGCGCTTATCGAGAACTGGAACAGATTGGGCTTGTCGAAAGTAACACAAGGAGAGGCACGATTGTGAAATTCACACCATCCGGGATGCTCGTTGCAGAAAGAAGAAAGCGACTGCAACCTTTCATTGATCAGCTCCTGGCGGAAGCGCATGTTCTGAATTTCACGAATCAGGAGCTATTCGAATTGGTCCAAGATGCCTTGAAAAGGTATAGAAAAGGAAAGGAGTAACCGATGGACTTGATTCGCACGAATGATTTGACAAAGGAATTCGCGACCCTTACAGCGGTCAGCCATTTAAACTGGTCTGTCCCGGAAGGTTCCCTGTGCGGCTTTCTTGGACCAAATGGTGCGGGAAAAACGACCACTCTGAAAATGCTACTAGGAATGACTCATCCAACATCGGGATCAGCTCAAGTCCTCGGTTTCGATATACAAGCTCAATCACTTTCTATCCGAGAAAAGTCAGCGTTTGTTTCGGAAGACAAAATTCTATATGACAACATGACCGCCGGAAAATTCATTCGCTACTATTCGAGCTTCTATCCAGACTGGTCCGAAAAATGGATGGATGAAATGCTGCGCGTCTGGCAATTGCCGCTTGAACAAAAAATCCTGCATCTTTCCAAAGGTACGCGCGCGAAACTCTGGATGGCTGTTTCCATGGCACGGAAACCTCGCATTCTTTTTCTGGATGAGCCAACAGAGGGACTCGATCCTGTCAGCCAGGAAGACATTTTGGAATTGCTGACGCACTGGCTTAGCCAGGGACAGAGAAGCGCCGTGATAGCTTCGCACCGGCTTGAAGAAATCGAACGAGTTTGTGATCGTGTAGCAATCATCAATCGCGGAGAACTATTGCTTAACGAGGATCTGGAAGAGATGAGAAGTAACTGGAAAACGATCGAGGTCATGGGTGATTTTTCGATCGATCCGCACGAGGAAGGTATTCTGAATGTCACCCGCTCCGGTCTTGTTTCACGAATCGTATCGAGCCGCTTTCCTGTTTTGAAGGAAAAGTTGAAGAAAAATAATCTGACGCCACTGCATGTTTACGATATGAATCTGCGGGAAATCTATTTGTCTGCAATTCGTCAAGGAGGGATTGATTATGGTTCTCTGGAAGACCTGGTTTGATTTGCGCACACGTTTCTTTATTTGTTTGGGCCTTCTGATTTTGAATGTTTTATCGCTGATTGTCTTTTTCCCCTTGTTTGGAACTTTTCTGACAAGGCTCAAAATGGAGATCCCTCTTGAACAATGGAAGCAGATTCAGGCATACGCGTCCGACTACCTCTTGTACATGGATGCAGGATGGTTCCATAAAGATGAAACAATGGCGGCATTCGCTGTTATTTTTGCTTTGGGAGGGATCATGACCGAAGCAAAAACTCATACAGTTCTTTTGAGCTTGAGCCTCCCTGTCCTTCGCCGCCGCTGGGTTCTTTCTCACGCCGTTTTCGCATGGATGTACATAATGATCCTTGCTGCTGTCGCATCGATACTCATTGTTCTGGCAGGATTTGTTTACGGCAAAAGTTACCCTCTCACTCGCGCACTGATGCAAACCTTCCTTATGCCGCTTATCGCGTTTCCCTGGATTGGCGCAACTCTTGCCGTTACTTCTTTGACGTTTGACAAATTAAGAGCTGGTCTGATTGTCTTTGGTGCCTGGTTCCTGACAGGTCTGCTGGAAAAGATTCCACCGGTGCGCATCTGGCTACCTGGAAATCTTATGGATTTGGCAGAACCAGGATCTTTTCCATGGCAGTCCCTGATCGTGATTCTGGTTGTCGGCATCGGAGGAATTTTCTTTGCTGTTAATAAGTTTGAGGAATCCGATTTTTGATCTGGCGGTTAAATTTGATCTGGAGGTTAAAATAGAAGTTGGAGGAATCAATGAATCGATTTCAGTTCTTTCTCGTTTTTGTTCTGATTCTGACAGGGAGCCTGTTTGTCTATTCTCAAAAATCGGAACCGCAGCGTTTCATTAATATTCCGGAGCACAACGCCCAGCTTCCCTTCAGCGACGGAGTGCTTGCTGGAGACACCCTTTATCTCGCAGGACGTCTCGGACTGGATCCAAAAACAGGGAAAGTTCCGGAGCAGGTGGAAGCGGAAGTGCGTTTGATCCTGGACGGAATGAAAGCCACTTTAAAGGCGGCGGGAATGTCCATGGATGATCTGGTGTATGTTCAAGTATTCAGTCCCCATCTAGATCTTTACGATTCGTTTAACGCGGTTTACCGGACTTATTTTTCGAAAGACTTCCCGGCGCGGGCTTTCATCGGATCCGGTCCATTGTTGAGGAATGCGCGTTTCGAAGTGGTGGGAATTGCAGTAAGGCGTTAGAAGGATTATGCTTGTTTTATGTTAAACAGAACCATTCTTTGCGTGCTAACACTGGTTGCGCTTCTAGCTTTTCCTGTTCTCTCCTTTGCTGAGTACAAAGTTGTCATGAAAAAGAACGGAAAGATCATAGAGGGCAAATTGGTCGGCGAAGATGGATCGTCTGTGTCGATTATCAGCGCAGGCACCCGGCTCCGCTTCCTGAAAAAGGATCTGGACCTGGATCGCATGAAAGAAGTGAATGCAGGTTATCAGACTGACAGTGATGTGAAAGACCTTGATGTGCCGAGTTCCAGCCAGTCAACAACAAGTTCTGACGCCACCACTCTGGCGGATCTGGCAAAGCAGAATCGCGATGCTGCTCAGGGCGGCGGACAGAAATCCTCCACGACCTCTTCGGACACCAATGAAAGGGCTCTTGTTGATTGGGTTGCCGAACTGGAACGAACGAATAAAGTGATTCCAGCTGAGGACACTGAAATTCAACTCTCGAAGGCGAAGAAAGGACTGGCGCACTACCGGGCTCGTGCATCAGAAAGGCTATCCGACAATGACCGCAAGATCATGCTTGAACAATTAATTAACGCGCTCGATTTCATGTATCGAAAAGCGCTGGAGAGAGAAGCTCCGGATGACGAGTTGAAGGCGCTGAAAAAACAAATCAAAGAAAGAGAGCAAGAACTTAAAGAATTGACCGGAGAATAATAGCGTTTATCGCGTCTGGCGTCTGCGAGTCTATCGCGTCAACTGGAAGACGATCTATATCGAATGGTGCGTATGATGAGTTCGCCGCTGACAGGCGGCGTCCATTGAATCCTTTTTGACACGACATACGCATCATCGTAAACAAGGATCGGAACGTTAGGGATCTCCGAATTCACAATTCTCATCACGCGCTGGATCATTTCCAGGCGTGTTTTTACATCCAGTACCCGGAGGTTCTCTTGAATAATTCTGTCCACTTCAGCGTTGCTGTAGTGGCCGTAATTTCCTTTTCCATAACTTCCCGGATCGGTTCTTGTATGCAACCCGAAAGTGAGTAGTTCACCGGCATCACCACTTGTGCAAACGTAGCCGGTGAATGACATTACAAATTCACCGGAATTTAACGCTTCATTCATTTCGGTTTGGTCTTTCCATGTGCGAACTGAAGCTTTAATTCCGATTCGATTCCATTGCCGGATAATGGAATTTTCAAAACGATAGCTTCCTCCTTCCAAGGTGTGGATCGGGAGTTCGAGACCTTCGTAGCCCCCTTCTCGAATCAGCCTTTTTGCTTCACTGGGATTGAAATCCGGTGGATGCACCTTTGCGTCGTACCCAAAGACTTCAGGGGCAACAAGCTGAGTGGCAGGCCTGCCAAACCCCGAAAAAATTGAATGAATGATTTCATTTCGATCGATGCCATGAGCAAGCGCCTTACGCAGGTTGATATCGAGCAATGGATTCTTTTCAAAACCGGGGATGGAGGGTTTCAAATTGAAAATCAAATATTCAACTGTGATCCCTTTGGATCGCAACAATTCAAGATCGGCCGGCTTTACTTTTTGAAACTCTTCAATTCTTCTCAGAGGGAGTGTCAGTGTAATGTCCGGCTTGCGTTCAAGAATTTCGTTCAAGATGCGATCTATGTTTCCGGTGATGACAAACTCTACCTGCTCAATGTCCGGTTTTGGCTTGTAATGTTCGTTCAGTGTGAGCGTCAACTTTTTGTTGATTTCGCGCGATACGAGCTTGTAAGGTCCCGTGCCCAGAGGTTTTTCACCAATTTTGTCACCGACAGCCTTCACGTGTTGCTCGGAAAGGATTGGTAGGAAGACGAGGTTGTTGAGGATACTGAAGGGGGTATCCGTTTTGATATCAATGGTTTGATTGTTGATAACGTTGATTTCACGGATGTGTTCGGCGAAACCTCGCAGATCTGAATGTTTTAACGACTTCAGTCGTTCAATGCTGAATTTCACATCAGAAGCTTTTAAACGACTTCCATCCGAGAAGTAGGCCTGGTCGTTGAGGTAAAAACGCCACGTGTGATCATCCGGATTGGTCCAGCGCCTGGCCAGTCCCGGCGAAAGACGAAACTCGGAGTCAAATTCTACAAGCGAGTTAAAGATGTTTCCCAGGACGTAGCTGCTTTCCACTTCAAAGGAAATTTGGGGATCAAGCGTTGCCGGATACGAGCTCATTTGAATCAGCAATGGCTTTGTATTTGCGGGTGGAGCCGGCGTTTGTTCCTTACATGATGCTGAGAACAATCCACCGACTAAGAAAAGAACAATGATCAGCACGCGCATTGCGGAATCATTGTATCTTTGGCGGAAACCTTTCACAATAGAGTGGTCTCGGAGGCCTAATGAAATTAAACAAAATCATCGAATCCGTGCCGAACATAAGCGAAGCAAAGAGAACGGATGTTCTGCAAAGAATTTTGCAGGAGATCCAGGATGTTCCTGATACGCGCGTTCTGGATGTGAAGCCGGATCTCGACCACAATCGCACTGTCATCAGCCTTGCGGGTTCTCCTGAAGGCTTGAGGGCGCAAATATTGAAACTCTACGAAGTGTGTCTCCGTGAAATCGATTTACGGCAACATTATGGAGAACATCCGCGGGCCGGAGCCGTGGATGTTACGCCATTTATTCCCATTAAGAACGTGAGAATGGACGAATGCGTATTGCTGGCAAAGGAGCTGGGAAGAGAGGTCGCTCAACGTTTCGAAATTCCGGTTTACTTTTATGAGTTCGCGGCTTCCAGCGAAGCGCGAAAAGATCTTTCAAATATTCGTAAAGGAGAATTCGAAGGGTTTCCTGAAAAAATTCAAAAAGCCGAGTGGAAGCCGGATGTGGGACCATTCCAGGTTCATCCTTCTTTTGGTATTACGGTGATTGGCGCGCGGATGCCTTTGATCGCTTTCAACGTGAATCTCGGGACATCCGATATTCAGATTGCAAACAAGATTGCAAAAGCCGTGCGCCATTCAAGCGGCGGATTGCGATTTGTGAAAGCGATGGGTGTCATGCTGCAGGATCGCAACACCGCGCAGGTTTCGATGAATTTGACTGACTACAAGAAAACACCGGTCTACCGGGCCGTGGAAATGGTGCGTCGTGAAGCGGCGCGTTACGGAGTGAATGTGGTCGGAACCGAATTGATCGGATTGATTCCGGCTGAGGCGCTTTACGAGACCGCTGATTATTATTTGCAGATGGAGAATTTCAACCCATCACAAATTCTGGAAAACAAGTTAATGGAAGAATGAAAAAGAAAAACCCTCAGCATCGATGGGTAAGTCTGTGGCGCCACTTTTATGACCGCGAAAAAACCGTTGATGAATTGACTACCTCCATGATCCGGTGGCAGGAGAAATGGAACTGGGACTTGATGAAAATCAATCCACCTGCCTGTTATCACGCGCTGGATTGGGGAGCGGAGTATGAGTTTTTTGCCGATCCAAGCCGGGAACCGGAACTTCGTCGTCCCGTGATTACGACTGCCGGAGACGTTCGAAACATTTCTGTACTGGATCCGCGTGAAGGAGCGTTGGGGGAGCAACTGCAGGTGATTCGGAATCTTCGTCAGCATTTCGGAAACGAATTGCCGATCGTGGAAACGATCTTCTCACCTATCGAGATTGCTCACCGGTTGATGAACAGCAGAGAGGATTTTGATTCATTACGCAAGAACTCTCCGCAGGAAACGCACAATCTGTTGGAAACGATCTACAAAACGTTTCTGGATTTTTCTATGCGCTGCCTGGACGCGGGCGCGAATGGTGTTTTCTTTGCTACGAAATGGGCCAGCTCAGATTTGATGAGCTGGAGTGAATATGAAGAGTTCGGAAAAAGGTATGAGCTGCCGGTTTTGAATGCTTTGCAGGATCGTGACGCGCTGGTGATTTTGCATGTTTGCGGCGAGCGTACCTATTTGGATCGCATGCTGGATTATCCTGCAGACATCTTCAGCTATGATTTTTTTGCGGACGGCGCTCCTGACCCTGCAGAAATAGGAAAGTTCGTTTTAGGCGGAATTGACCCGCAAAGATTGGTCTCTAACCCGGACAGTGTTATTGAAGACTGCAAACGGTTTGCATCAATCGACAAGTGGCTGATCGGGCCTTCCTGCGTGATCACACAGGATGCAACAGATGAGGCTATAAACAAAGTAACGCGGGCGTCCGGCCGAGCTAGTTGAAAAATCCAGATGCTGGCGGTCCTAGAGCGGGAGCGCGGGCATCTTTGCCCGCAAAATGCTTGTCAAGCGAAGACGTTTTTGCGGACTGGAAGTCCGCGCTCCAACTGATTTTTCAAACAAGCTAGACCTGCGTTCCTAACTTTCACTCTTACTGGCCAACTCTTTAATCAACGTTCGCGCAATCACAAGACGTTGAATCTGATTTGTCCCTTCGTAGATCTGAGTGATCTTTGCATCCCGCATGTATTTTTCAATCGGATAGTCTCTGCAATAACCGTAGCCTCCGAAGATCTGAACCGCATCGGTGGTGACTTTCATTGCTACATCGCTCGCAAAGAGCTTTCCCATCGCGGAGAGTTTGGAAAAACCTTTAACGCCTTGATCGACGGCCCTTGCGGAAGCGTAAACAAGCTGCCGCGCTGCCTCGATCTCCGTGGCATGATCGGCCAGCATGAACTGAATCGCTTGAAAGCTGATCAAGTTTTGACCGAATTGTTTCCGTTTCGATGCCCAATCCAGTGCAAGATCAAGCGCTCCCTGAGCCAGCCCTAGAGCTTGCGCTGCAACACCAGGCCGCGCGCGATCCAGAGTCGCCATTGCAACCATGAAGCCCATCCCTTCTTTGCCTAACATTTGCTTGGCAGGAATCCGGCAATTGTTAAAATGCGTTTCATGAACCGGCACGCAACGAATTCCCATCTTGTCTTCTTCCTTGCCGATCGTGAATCCGGGATGTCCCTTTTCCACAAGGAATGCCGAGATCCCTCTCATTCCCTTGTCTGGATTTAAGTTTGCAAACACCGTATAGAGTTCCGCGGCATTTGCATTAGTCGTCCATTTTTTGTCGCCATGAATAATGTAGACATCACCTTCACGAACAGCTGAAGTTTTCAAACTTCCCGCATCGCTACCTGATTCTTTTTCGGATAAACAGAATGCGATGTATTTCTTGCCGGTAGCTACATCACGGAGAAAAGTGTTCTTTTGTTCGTCATTTCCTCCGATCATGATGGGAAAAGATCCCAACGCATTCACAGCATACGCAACTCCTACGCCGCCGCATGCTTTGCTGAGTTCCTCCACAACCAGGCAGAGTTCCATGACTCCACCCCCACCACCGCCGAATTCTTTGGGAACCCACACGCCCATCAACCCGTATTCACCGATCTTTTCCATGATTTCCCACGGATATTTTCCATCGCGATCGAGTTGCGCGGCCTGCGGCCGCACGTATTTTTCAGCGACTTCGCGCGCGCGATACTTCAAGTCGCGCTGTTCCTGCGTTAAAAGTTCTTCCATTTATTGCTCCTTATTGAACCGCCAAGGCGCCAAGACGTCAGGATGAAAAAAGAGAATTTTATTTTCTTGGCGCCTTGGCGTCTTGGCGGTTTACTTTATCTTATCTGCCAATTGTGTTCAAGTTTGCGTATAATAGCGCAGTATGAAATTGTCCTCACGCATGTCGCGCCTTGGCACTGAAACGGCGTTTGATGTCCTCGTGCGCGCTCGTCAACTTGAGGCTCAGGGAAAGAATATTGTCCATCTCGAAATCGGGGAACCGGATTTCGACACACCGGACAACATCGTCGACGCTGCAGTTTATGCGCTTCGTCATGGCGCCCATCATTATGGACCCTCCGCGGGTTTGCCGGAACTGCGAAAGGCGATTGCGGAAGACACCGCTCGAACACGCAACATCGCTGTTGATCCGGCGGAAGTGGTCGTTACACCGGGAGCAAAGCCGATCATCTTTTTTACGATTCTTGCGCTGGTGGATCCGGAAGATGAAGTTCTCTATCCGAACCCGGGATTCCCGATCTACGAATCCATGATCGAGTACCTGGGAGCGAAAGCGATTCCGATTCCGCTGAAGGAAGAGAGCAATTGGAGTTTGGATGTGGAAGAGCTGGCAAAAAAAGTAAACTCGAAAACCAAACTTCTGATTTTAAACTCACCCCACAATCCAACAGGCGGTGTGATTCCTTTGTCCGATCTTGAAAGGATTGCTGATCTGGCAAAAAATTTTGATTTTATGATTCTCTCCGATGAGATTTATCGCCGAATCCTGTACACACGGGAGTATCATTCCATCTCCTCCTTTCCCGGAATGAAGGATCGCACGATCATTCTGGATGGTTTTTCAAAAATATTTGCGATGACCGGTTGGAGATTGGGATACGGTGTGATGCGTCCTGATCTGGCGCAGCAAGTTTGTAAGCTTCAAACGAATGCAACTTCCTGCACTTCTACTTTTACTCAATTCGCAGGTTTGGAGGCTTTGCAAGGAAATCAATCAAAACCGGAAGAAATGATTGAGGTCTTTCGTCAGCGACGCGATTTTATAGTAAAGGGCCTCAACGATACTTCAGGATTTCATTGCCGGACGCCTGACGGCGCCTTCTACGCGTTTCCGAGTGTAAAGAAACTCGGGATCCCTTCGAAAAAACTTGCGGACCTCCTTTTGGAAGAAGCGGGAGTGGCCTGTCTCTCGGGAACTGCTTTTGGCGCATTCGGGGAGGGGTATCTGCGTTTTTCATACGCTAACTCCAGAGAAAAGATTGCAGAAGCTCTGGAAAGAATACAAAACACACTGCGGACTCATAACCTTTAATGATGGTGCGTAGGGGCACCGCATTTGTGTTTTTTACAAATGCTGCGCCCGTATCGTGCCGGGCAGAGCATTCGCAAAAAACGCGAATGCGCTGCCCCTACAACAACGACTAAAATGACTTCGAAATTCAGAATTTTTGCCACAGCAGACATCGGAAAGGATGCTCTCGACCGTCTGCGCAATGAAGGCTACGTAGTGGAAGTTTATGCCAGCGTCGAAGCTCCACCGAAAAGTGTGATCCTGGAAAAAGTTCGTTCCGGCGTAGATGTGTTGATCACGACTTTGCGGGATCCGATCGATGAAGAAGTTTTTGCGGCAGGCAAGGATACGCTGAAAATGATTGCGCAGGATGCGGTCGGGTTTAACAATATCGACCGGAACGCTGCTAACAAATACCGAATTCCTTTTAGCAACACAGCCGATGTTTTGACGGATGCCACTGCGGAGTTTGCCTTCTTCATTATGGGATGCGCTGCAAGAAAACTTTATTCTTCGGAGCGGCTCGTTGAGGAAGGGAAGTGGCCTTCCTGGCATCCATACGAACCCTTCCTGGGTGATGAGGTAACCGCGCGAACGGTTGCGGTGATCGGCACAGGAAGAATCGGCAAGTCATTCATCAAAAAAGCGGCCGGTTTTGACATGGATGTTCTCTGTTACGATTCGGATTATCAAGACCACAAGTTTGTGGAATCGATTCAGCGCTTGATGGATTTGCGTGCCGCGGAAAAACTCGTCACTCGCCCTCAATCGATTCGGTATGTGACGTTCGACGAAGCTCTCGAAAAGGCAGATTACGTCACGTTACATGTTCCGCTGTTGATGCCTCATGAAAGCAAGACGCCGACATACCATTTGATGAGCGAACCACAGTTTCAGAGGATGAAAAAAACCGGCTATCTCATCAATACGTCACGCGGGCCGATCATTGATGAGAAAGCACTTTACAGAGCGCTGATCGAAGATTGGATCGCGGGAGCTGCTCTTGATGTTTTTGAAGTGGAGCCACTTCCTATGGATAGTCCCTTACGCGATCCGCGATTGCATATGAAACTCCGCAAGTTCCATCACTTTGCGAGCGGTGCGCGTCAAACCCGTCTTAGCACGGATCCAAATGTGGGTATGGCGGGGCGCACAGTGCAAGCCGTATTGGATATGCTGCAAGGCAAGTACGACAGTCCGAAAAAGATGCCTTACGTCGTAAACAAAGAAGCTTTCGAATCAAAGTAGCGCGGGCGTCCCGCCCGCGAAACTTTAAATCGCTTCGGCCATCAGGGCATCCGCAACTTCCTCGACCTTGACACCTATGAATTCGTCAATCAGTTTCCGCGCTTCCCGGTCATCCATCTGAATGGGAGGATGTTTCATCAAATAAGCGGATGATGGATACATCGGTCCCGAAAGCTTCCGGTCCCGGGCAATCTTGATCAAGCGAATTGCGTCGATTGCCGTCCCACCACTGTTGGGAGAATCTTCAACCGAGAGTCTGAGTTCCATGTGCATCGGCACTTCCCCGAAGCCCCGTCCTTCTATCCGGATGAAACAAACCTTGTTGTCATTCTGCCAGGGCACATAGTCAGAAGGACCGATATGAATATTTTCATCCTTCAAGCGGTTTTCCATTGTGGATTGAACTGCTTCCGTTTTTGAAATCTTTTTTGATTTCAAACGGTGCCGGTTCAACATATTCAAGAAGTCGGTATTTCCACCGGTGTTCAACTGGTAAGTTCGTTCGATTCGAATTCCACGTTCCTGGAAAATCTTCATCAAAGTGCGATGAAGAATTGTTGCGCCGAGTTGTGATTTCACATCGTCTCCGATAACCGGGATGCCGGCTTTGTTGAAAGCCTCGGCCCATTCTTTGTTGGAAACGATAAAGACAGGAATGCAATTGATAAAACTCACGCCCGTGTTCAAACAGGCTTTCGCGTAATATCGTGCTGCATGCTCCGAACCGACAGGAAGATAGCAAAGCAGAACGTCTGCTCCGGTTTCGCGTAACACGGCTTCCACATCACTCGGAGGCAAATTTGCGGGAACAAAAGTCCGCTCTTCCGGATAGTCACGCATGTGATCCGCCACACCATCTAAGATTTTTCCCATCTGGACGGTCACGCCATTATCGGAAACGTCAGCACAAAAAACCTGTGTGCAATTCGGTTTCGCGAAAATTGCTTGTGAAAGAGGCCGGCCAACTTTGCGCGCGTCAATATCGAACGCAGCAACAATTTCGATGTCGTATGGTTTGTAACCGCACATGTCATAATGCATCAATCCAAGACTGTTCGGCGCGGTTAACTTATAGTATTCCACTCCCTGCACCAGAGAACTGGCACAGTTTCCAACTCCTGCAATTGCTACGCGAATCTTACTCATTTTCAGCCTCCTGTTAGATGAACTTCCGCGAAATACACACATCGCGCGCTTTCTATACACCAAAAACCGTGCCAGATTGTGGGTAAAAGCTAAACTATTTCAATCCAGTAACTTGCACATGTGGATCCAGAACCTAGCTTTGAAAGTGCAACAATGAGATGGCGTTCTCCGCCAATCTTCTGTGGCGTTCTACCCATGTATAATCGAAAACGCTTATGTTGAAAATCGCGCTCGTTGCGTCCGAAGCCGTGCCTGTTGCGAAGACCGGGGGACTGGGTGATGTGGTCAGCGCCTTGGGAAAAGAACTGGTCAAGCTCGGGAATCAGGTCACGCTCATGATGCCTCTGTACGGAAATTTCCCGATTCTTCCTACAGGACTCATCAGTCCGTTGCGCCTGACATTTGCGGGCAGGCAAGTGACCTATTCCATCGTGGAGGCGCTCTATGAAGGAATGAAGCTGATCTTGATCGACTCTCCGCAATACTTTCAACGGGGCGGGATTTATGGAGACTCCTCCGGTGGATATTCGGACAACGATGAACGCTTCCTTTTTTTTACTCGCGCTTGCCTCGAATACTTTAGAAGGAAAGGGGAACCGCCTGATATCTTTCATTGCAATGACTGGCCCACCGGGCTTTTTCCGCTCTTTTTGCGAACTCACTATTATCACGATCCGATCAGTAAGACGCCTGTTCTTTTCACAATTCATAACATTGCGTATCAGGGGAATTTTTCAGGGAGTCGTTTTTCGCTGCTGGAACTCGGCCCTGAATATTTCACGCCGGAAAGTCTGGAATTTTACACTACCGTAAGTTTCTTGAAGGCGGGTCTTCTGTATTCAGACCTTCTGACAACCGTGAGTCCCCGGCACAGTAAGGAGATTCAAACGGATGAATATGGCTGCAAGATGCAGGGTGTGTTGAGGATGAGAAAAGACAGATTGTTTGGCGTGCTGAACGGGATCGATGAAAAGATTTGGAATCCGGAAACGGATGCTTACATCGCAAGAAACTTTAGTTGCATTGACTTATCAGGAAAAGCTGAATGCAAGCGGAACATACTCGCGGAAGCTGGTTTGGAGGCGAATAGTGATTGGCCGGTTGTGGCAATGATTTCGAGACTTGCGCTTCAGAAGGGTATTGATCTCGTGGAAGCTGCGGCAGATCGGATTTTGGACAGCAAAGCGTTTCTGATTGTGCTGGGGACCGGTGGCGCGCGATATGAACGATTTTTTGAGAAATTGCGGAGCAGGCGCCCGAATCAGGTGAGCATTGCATTGCGGTTCGACGAAGCTTATGCCCACCGGCTGGAAGCCGGGGCCGATATGTTCTTGATGCCAAGCCGCTATGAGCCGTGCGGATTAAATCAAATGTACAGCCTGAAATACGGAACTGTACCGTTGGTCCGCGCGACGGGGGGCCTGGAGGACACGGTCCAGGAATGGGACCAGGAGAATCAAGCCGGGAACGGTTTCAAATTCGGACCTTACAAATCCGAAGCTCTCGTAGAGGCCTTTGCCCGCGCCAGGAAAGCTTTCGAAGACAAACGAATGTGGAAGAGAATGATGCAAAACGGAATGAGGGCAAATTTCAGCTGGAAGAATTCTGCTTTAAGGTACATGTCGCTTTACGATCAAGCCCTTCAGTTGAAATCTTAACGCCGCAAGCGTAAATTAATACGCTACGTTTATGATCTGTGTTCATCTGTGGTTTCATCGAGCCAGGAGGAAATTTTATGGCTGAAAATATTATTCATGTAACCGATGCGAACTGGGACCAGGAAGTGTTAAAGGCAAACGTACCTGTGCTGGTCGATTTTTGGGCAGAGTGGTGTGGTCCCTGCCATGCGCTCGCTCCAACAGTTGCCAGCATTGCAGACGCCTACTCAGGGCGAATGAAAGTAGGAAAGTTGAATGTGGATGAAAACGAGCGGACTGCCGCCAAATACGGGGTGCGATCCATTCCAACACTCATTCTCTTTAACAACGGTGAGATCAAGACGGTGCTCATCGGCAACCGTCCAAAGAATGAAATCGTCCAGGTACTATCGCAGCATATCGGTTAGGATTTTTCTTGGCGACTTGGCGGTTTGTTTAAATCTTTCCGCGTGCTTTCAACTCGGAAGGCAATAAGCAGTGATAAATGAAAGCGTGCACGGGCGTTGGCACATTCTTTTCCTTTCCAAAGCGGACCACAGCGCCATTTTGAGCATCCAGCTCCGATGGTTTTCCTTCTGCCAAATCTCTTTGCATCGAAGCTGTTCCTGATGCGGGAAGTTGATCTACGAAACTCATCGTTTTTGCAATCACATTATCTTTCAATGGTATCCTTTTCGCTATCGCCACACTGTAAATTTCCTGCATCGCCTCTTCTAGCATCGCGCGCGTTTCCGGTAAAGTTCGCAAAATGCCGATTGACGAGCGCGTGACGGCCCCGATACCGCTGATGGAAGCGATGAATAAGAATTTTTCCCAGATAGCTGCGTGTATGTCTTCGGGAATTTTCGAAGCCACTCCAACTCTCTTAAAGGATGCTAACAGTTTCTGCGTTCGTTCACTCTTTCTGTTATCCAGTTCTCCAAACGCGATAAAAGGCTCTGCGCCGGCATGTTTGATTTTTCCCGGTCCCTCAATGTAGCTGATGATTTTGCAGAGTCCTCCAACGACGCGGTCCTTGCCGATCACCGAGACCAACTGATCCGCTGATTCAACTCCATTTTCCAGCGGCACGACGAACGTATCGGGGCCAAGCAATGGTTCCAGCGTTGGCGCAATTTCAGGGACTTGCCACGCCTTAACAGCAACAAGAACAATATCGACAGGACCAATTTCCGAAGGCCTCTCTGCAGCAAGCGCATGTAGAATCCTGAAGTCACCTTTGTTACTCGCAACTTCCAATCCGTTTTCACGGATCGCCTGCAAATGCGCGCCGCGTGCTATGAAATAGACCTGTTCACCGGCCAGCGCAAGCTGCCCACCAAAGTAACCGCCAACTCCTCCGCTACCGTAAACCGCAATCTTCATTTTTTACCCAGCACTCAGCACTCATCACTCAGCACTCGGTACTCGGTACTAACCGCGCGCCTTGTCATCATTTCAACCGAAGCTTAGAATTATACCTTGTTCGAGGAGTGTGAAACCAATGAGCAGTGAGCCATGAGTCATCATCCTGAAACTTTAGGGGAGTTAAAGAAAAGCGAATGGAGTGAATTGCGCATCAAAAATCGTTCGGTTAGAGAGGAGATGCGCGAAAACCTGATCAAGAAACTTCAGAAGAAAGAAATCCTATTTCCGGGAATTGTCGGATATGACGACACAGTGATCCCGGAAATTATCAACGCCATTCTTTCCCGTCACAATATCATTTTTCTTGGTTTGCGTGGCCAGGCAAAAAGTCGCATCATGCGTCAGATGGTCAATCTGCTGGATGAATACATGCCGGTGGTTGCCGGCTGCGAAATCAACGATCAACCGTACCGTCCGATATGCCGTATTTGTTCCGATCTGATTCAAAAGCTGGGGGACCAGACGCAGATCCGGTTCCTTCATCGTTCGAACCGTTTCGTTGAAAAGCTCTCCACGCCGGATGTAACCATCGCCGATATGATCGGTGATGTTGATCCCATCAAGGCAGCGCGCGGGGGTTTGCAACTTTCCGATGAGTTGACGATTCATTATGGTCTGGTCCCGCGAGCAAATCGATGCATTTTTGCGATTAATGAACTTCCGGATCTTGCCGGCAAGGTTCAGGTCGGTTTGTTTAACATTCTGCAGGAAGGGGACATTCAGGTCAAAGGTTATCCAGTTCGTTTAAAGCTCGATATCATGATGGTGTTTTCAGCAAACCCTGAGGATTATACGGCGCGCGGGAAAATTATCACTCCCTTAAAAGATCGTATCGGTTCGGAAATCCACACTCATTATCCTGCAACGATTGAAGAAGGAATCAAGATCACGGAACAGGAAGCTTGGACGCATCGTGGCAAGGAAGGACCGATGCTTCCCATCTTTGTAAGAGAGATTGTGGAGGAAGTTGCTTTTCAGGCCCGCAAAGACAAACGGATCGACAAAAGATCCGGCGTATCACAACGCTTACCGATTACCTGCCTGGAAAACGTTGTCAGCAATGCAGAGCGTCGCGGGCTCGTAAATAGCGAGAAACCTGTTGCGAGAGTCACAGATGTGTATCAATCGCTCCCTTCGATCACCGGAAAACTGGAACTCGAATATGAAGGGGAACTGCGCGGCGCTGAACAGGTGGGGCGCGACATTATCCGTTGCGCAATCGGTCAAACGTTTATCAAGTATTTCGGACCGGGAGAAGAGTTAAGCCAGGTCATACAGTGGTTCGAAAACGGCGGAACCTTGCGTGTAAAACAGACAGCATCCAATGAGGAATGCCTCGCCGATTTCAAACGCGTTCCTACTCTGGTGGAAAAAGTCGCCGCTCTTGGCATGGATGGCCATGGCGAAAAGGGCATGCTGATAGCCGGTTGTGAATTCATTCTAGAAGGGCTGTGCTCGCAGAAAAAAATCAGCCGCAGTGAAGAAAAGGGAATCTACACGGCAGCCAAGAAGAGCCAGGAACAGATCTTTCAAAATTACGATCGAGTTAAAAAACATTATAATTAAGTGACCAGTGACTAGTCACTAGTGGGCCAAGTGAGAGATGAGCCGATATACAAACTACACGAAGTATTTTGAGGATTGGTCGGAATTAAGTCTCGAAGATTTACTGGAAAAACTCTCTGATCATTTACTCCAATCAGGGTTTCAGGATTTCTACAGCCGCTTTTATTCCTCAGGTGAAGATCTAACCATGCAAGATCTGTACGACATGCTGATGGATGAAATGTCTCAGTGGGAATCGACAGAAAACATGAATGATGACCAGTTGAGGCAACTGATTCGCCAGATTCTCCAGCGAATGGAAGAGGAAGGATACATCCGTCAGGAAGCAACCGGCTGGTCTGATGAGGCTGGTGAGATCGTTCCACCACCGGATCATTCTGAAAACCCGATGAACACACGCATAGAATTAACAGACAAAAGCATCGATTTTCTCGGGTTCAAAAAGCTGAAAGATCTGCTCGGCGCCGTTGGCCGCAGCAGCATAGGGAGGCACGACACTCATCATTTGTCCACAGGCATTGAAACTTCAGAGGCTCCCAGGAATTACGAATTTGGCGACGCCATGAATCTGGATATCAGCGCAACATTTTTGAAATGCATTCAAAGAGCCGGACTGCAAATTCCCTTCCCGTTAGAAAAAGAAGATCTTATGGTTCAGCAGGCCGAATACCAGAGTTCCTGCGCGACCGTCCTGATGCTTGATTGCAGTCATAGCATGATTCTTTATGGGGAAGATCGCTTTACTCCCGCAAAACAGGTGGCGCTTGCGCTGGCTCATCTGATCAGAACCCAGTATCCGGGTGATAGTTTTCATGTTGTGCTTTTTCATGATGGGGCTGAGGAAATTCCATTGAAGAAGCTCGCCACTGTAAAGGTGGGTCCTTATTACACGAATACGCGGGATGGTTTGCGATTGGCGCAACGCATTCTTTCGCGCGAGCGAAAGGATATGAAGCAGATCATCATGATTACCGATGGCAAGCCGTCCGCCATGACTCTGGATAACGGACAAATTTACCGGAATGCTTTTGGCCTCGATCCAATGATCGTGAGCCATACATTCGAAGAAGCATCCAAATGTCGGAAAGGCGGCATCCTGATCAACACGTTCATGCTTGCTTCCGATTGTGATCTCGTTGCGTTCGTGAAAAAACTAACGCAGATGTGCCGCGGGAAAGCATATTTTACGAGTCCCTACAATCTCGGCGAATACATCCTCTTCGATTATCTCAACCGAAAAACGCAAACCAAATACAAACAATAGCGTGCGCAACTCCTTTTTGCGTTCCTGTAGAGCTATTCTCTTCGATCTTGATGGCGTGCTCGTAGGTTCCTACGATTGTTGGTTTCGTTTGCTTCAAGATGCCATGCGGGAACAGGGGAAAACTCCTGTGTCACTTGAGGAATTCGATAGTCGCTGGGGGCAGGGTCCGGAAGAGGATCGAGACGCCTTTTTCCCCGAATGGAGTCTGGAAGAGTTGATGGCGTTTTATGAAACGCGCTTCGGCGATTACACTCGCTGGGCAAAACTGGAGCCAGGCAGCGAAATGTTCTTGAGGCATCTTCAATCGCAGAACAGGAAAATCGCTGTTGCGAGCAATTCTCCAACTGCGATTGTGAATGATCTGTTAAAGCATGCAGGGTTAATGAACTATCCTGATGCCGTTATCGGTGTGGATCAGGTAAAGGAATCGAAGCCCGCGCCGGATTTATTGTTAAAAACGCTGGAAGTTCTGAGTCTATCCAAACAGGAAGTCTGCTATGTGGGAGATTCTATCTACGATGCTGAGGCAGCGGAGGCGGCCGGCATCCTTTTTGTCGGATACAAACGTCCCGGAGAAATCTCCGTT